>JAJPZL010000223.1 GCA_021204375.1 Bacteroides sp. | reverse complement strand
GTATTTCAGTCTCCTTTTGTGTAGTAGGTAAAACCAGGGTTATATCCAACCAGTTTACTACAGAATATGAAAGTATTATACTCAAAGGAGAAATGAATATGCAACTATCTGAGCAGGAAGGGATGGAAGCCCTGGTCCTGTTGCTCGAGAAGCATTCCCCCAACGACAAAACGACCGGTTTGCAATACGCTGCCAGATCTTTTCATCGCACCCGTATCCTACGGATGGATGTAACAGAGATCACCGGTAAATGCAAACGGATATAATACCCATCTTTCATCATTTTTCGCTTAAATATTGAAAAAGATGAAAAAACCGTTTTAACCTTCTTATTTCCTGTGTACTGATCGCTACTGTAGCTGTACTCTCCATCCTTACAGGATCCTCTCCCGTAACAAAAGAGAGTGCCGGTACTCCTGCAGTAACCTATATACATTCACCGGGAGAAGTAGCACCGGTAGTTCCTCCTACAGTTCCTGCCAGTGTAGAGTTCGCAGGACAAGATGTGGATCTTCAACGCTACGATCTCCGGGAAAGAATGGATAGAGAACTTATGGCTTTCAGCTATATGCACTCTACCACTTTGCTGATGATCAAACGTGCTAACCGTTACTTTCCGGTCATTGAACCCATCCTGAAAGAAAATGGTATACCCGACGATTTTAAATACCTGATGGTCATTGAAAATAACCTGAATCCCTTCGCCCGCTCCTCTGCCGGCGCAGCAGGACTCTGGCAATTTATGGAAGCCACAGGGCGGGAGTACGGACTGGAAGTCAATAAAAATATAGATGAACGTTACCATGTAGAAAAAGCGACTGTAGCAGCCTGTAAATATCTTAAAGATGCCTATAGCCGTTACGGAGACTGGCTCACCGTAGCTGCCTCTTACAATGCCGGAAAAGGAAGAATATCCTCCGAACTCAGTAAACAAGAGGTTACATCCGCTATGGACCTCTGGTTGGTAGAAGAGACTGTACGTTATATGTTCCGTATCATAGCTGCCAAACAGTTCTTTTCAGATCCTGCAAAATTCGGATTTATTCTCAGGGCAGACCAGCTCTATCCTCCCATTCCTTATGAGAAGATAACAGTTAAAACAAGTATTGCCGACCTGGCCCGTTACGCCAAAGATAAAGGTATTACCTATTATCAACTCATAGATGCCAACCCCTGGTTAAGAAGTACCAGTCTGGAAAACAAGACCGGCCGCACTTATACACTTCACATCCCAACCCAGGAAGGTATGCACTATGATCCCAATCAAATCCCGGTACATAATAAGAACTGGATCGCACCCTGAATAACACAACCAGATAATACACAACCATGATCGAAGCACCCGAAGCCCTGTTCCTGGCCGACCAGCTGAATGAGGTGATAAAAGGAAAAGTGATTACCGATGTTATCAGCCACTATACGCCTCATAAATTCACATTTTATTACGGAGAACCCGAAGATTTCATATACCGCCTTTCCGGAAAAAGAATCGACCATGCTATCTCACAAGGGGGCATGGTCGAGATCCGGGCAGAAGAGGCCAGGCTTGTTTTTACCGATGGGGTCAATCTCCGGTATCTGGCTCCCGGAAAGAAATTACCCAATAAATACCAATTACTGGTAGCCTTTGAAGACGAAAGTTGCCTGATCGCTTCCGTGCGTATGTATGGAGGGATCTTTACCATTCTGAATGATGAGTTCAATGCCCCTATCGCTGCTTACTATCATACAGCCGTAGAAAAGCCGCAAGTGATGTTAGATGCCTTTGCCCTTCCATATTTTCGTTCCATGATCGATGCAGAAGAGAGGCAGAAAAAATCGATCAAAGCCTGCTTAGCCACTGAACAAACCATTCCGGGAGTAGGTAACGGAGTATTACAGGATATTCTTTATTATGCAGGCCTTCATCCTAAAAAGAAAGTAAAAGAGATCCCTCCGGAAGAGAGGAACAACCTATACAGGACTCTTCATAATACTCTCAGGGATATCTATCAATCCAAAGGAAGAGATACAGAGACAGACCTCTTTGGAAATCCAGGCAATTACCACGTACAGCTCTCTTCCAAAAGTGCCGGAAAAGCATGTATCCGTTGCGGAGATACCATCCGTAAAGAGAACTACCTGGGCGGAAGTATCTATTACTGTCCCGAATGCCAACCGCTCTGATCATGACAGAAACAGACAAATTTAACGAAGAAGTATACCAGGTAGTTAGAGATATCCCTGCCGACAAAGTGATCACCTACGGAGAGATCGCCCGTTTGCTGGGTACTCCCCAATACTCACGTCGTGTAGGCCGTGCCATGAAACTCTCTCCCGGTACTCCCTATGTTCCCTGCCACCGGGTAGTAAACAGCCAGGGAAGATTAGCACCCGGCTGGAAAGAGCAACGAAGCCTACTCGAAGAAGAAGGAGTACCCTTTAAAAAGAATAGCCGGGTAGATATGGCCCGGTGTAGCTATATGAAGGAAACAGAGTCCTTTTGAAAGAACAATCACCCACCCTGTTTCTCCGTAAGATACTTCCATTAACGCACCGGCATATGCTGCCGATGAAGTTTCGGATTGATCCGCTCTTTAATGGCAATCGATTTAAAATATGTTTTCCACATCTGCTGGAACAGCTTCTCTTCCTTATCAATCACCGATTCATCCAATACACCAGCAAAAAGCTGCCCTGACTTTTCATCAAAAGTTATTTCCGTCACCTCCTGCAGATCATAGAAAAAGCCAAACCCACTCTTCAGATCGTATACAATCCATTTCTGGTCGGCAAACCGATCCTTAAAATAAGGAAGTACCAACGATAATACATTGTGATCCGGACGGAAGGGAGCAAAATATATTCCATCACTTGTCTTCTGGAAACGGGCAAACTGCATGACCCTGTGCCGCTCTGCAGATACCTTTTTAGCTATTTTAGTTAATTCCAGCACATCCGGATCGCCAAAATTAAGTTTAATCGAGTGTGTATGATCCAATACTTTCCTGATATAGCGGAAAAGCAACATATCTACCCCCTCTGTTTCAGAAAGCCATCCCAACGTAATACAGGAGAGAGCCGATCCGGATAATTTCTTTTCTATACCTTTCCATACCCGTCCCGATTTCTCCTCATCCGTAGTCACCAAAAACACCTCATCGTAAAAAAGAGGCAGATTCTCCCGCTCTCCTATCAGGAGATCCGGAAAAGTCCTGCGGAAATAGGCATCGAAGATACCGGTCAACAGCCCCTCAAAACTTTTATCGTACTGAAATACAACCATCTCTTTATTCCGTAAAAACAAGTTTCAACTGCCGGTCGTCCATCCTCTTTTTAGGTTGAGGGATCAATAATCTCCGGATAGTTTCCGGATGCAACTCCTGAACCGTACGGTTACCAAGCTCACTACAGGTAATAAAATATTGTGCTTTCTTCATCACCACCCCAATCTTCTTCAACTGGTAACTACCCAACCTGGAAAAACGCCGGGAAGCAACGATCAATTTAGCAGACTTCACTCCGATACCCGGTACACGCAGTAACATCTCATACTTAGCCCGGTTAATATCCACCGGAAAATGCTCCGGATGACGCAGTGCCCAGGAGAGTTTCGGATCAATCTCCAGATCCAGCTCCGGATAGGCATCATCCACTATTTCATCCACCTTAAACTGATAAAAACGCATCAGCCAGTCTGCCTGATAAAGCCTGTTCTCCCTCACCAAAGGAGGTTGTTTCAAAAGCGGCAACCGCTCATCCCTTTCATTGACCGATACATAGCCTGAGTAGTAGACCCGTTTCATGGTAGGACGACTGTGCAAAGCAGAAGAGAGATAAAGAATATCCTTATCCGTTTTAGCAGTAGCCCCCACAATCATCTGGGTACTCTGGCCGACCGGAGCAAACCGGGAAGCCTTCCGGTAACGTTTCCGCTCTTCCGCACTCTCCAACGCACCCTGCTGAATATAACTCATTGGTTTATAAATGCTTTAAAAGTCTTTTTCAGGAGCCAGCAGTTTCAGGCTTTCCTCATTCGGTATCTCAATATTTACACTCAGACGATCCGCATACAGACCAGCTTCATTCACCAGTTCCCTGCTTGCTCCCGGAATACTTTTCAGGTGTATATATCCATTAAAGCGATGTACCTGGCGCAGATCTTTTACTACACGCACCAACCGCTCCATGGTATAATCGGGAGTACGTACAACCCCCGAACTCAGGAAGAGCCCTTCAATATAATTCCGGCGATAAAACTCAATAGTAAGCTCTACCAGTTCCGATACCGCCAGAGTAGCTCTCGGCAAATCATTACTACGGCGATTCACGCAATAAGCACAATCGTATATACAATGATTGGTAAGCATGATCTTAAGCAGAGAGATACAACGACCATCCTCAGAGAAACTATGGCAAATGCCCCATCCGGATGCATTCCCTATTCCATCCTTGCGGGCCGAACGACTCGCTCCGCTCGAAGCACAGGATACATCATATTTAGCCGACTCAGCTAATATTTTCAGTTTATCCAGAACATTTGCATTCATATCTACTCTGCTGCTTATCTTTATTTCACTATCTGTAAACCGGAAAAAAAAAAGACCTCCCATGAAAGATCACAGGAAACCTATGTATAAAAAAGTTCGGTTACTTTTTACAAAGATAAGAAAAAGAAAGCAGTAAAAAGCAGAATAAAGTGCTCTTAACACATACTAATTTTACTGTCTATAATCTATTCCTTCCAGAATAGATAAAGGTAGATACCAGACTGTTTTCAGGCAGATCTTATTTCACCTCTTCCGGATGCCGCTTTATATAGGAGGCCACATACGAACAACCCGCTTTTACCTTCAGGTCATTTTCCCTGCAATACGCCAGCGCATTCTTTACTAAAGAAGCAGCCACTCCCCGCCCTTCGATCGGCTCCGGTACATAAGTATGGGTAAAAATCACCCCTCCCTCAAAGGGTCTGTACTGTAATACGGCACGAAATCCATCACATTCCGTTTCAAAACAGTTTTTCTGTTCATTATGTGTTACATTATACTCCATATCCATCTGTTTTTCCTGTAAAATAAGTAAACAGGCAGTTAGTTCACCTTCCCATCCCTGAGAAATTCAGCCAGCTCCCCAAAAGAAGAGAAATAAGAGTTATCACCCCCTGTAGAGTAATGAAGCCGTTTACCAGGGATAACAGAAAGAACCGGGATCTCTTCAGAACGCTCTCCATCTACTATACAACCATATCCGTGACGATTCATTATATTAAGTACCCAATGTCGCACTGTATCATCTTCTACCTCCAGGGCAACCGTGCGCTCCCAGTTCACCCTGGGATAATAAACCCCGTGTGTCACATCAAATTTAATCTCTTGGTGATCAAACAGCAATTCCATCCTGCCACTCAGCACTACATCTTCGGTTACTCCGGTAAAAAGCCCGTTATCCCGGGAAAGTAACCACAAACGATCCGCCAGCACAAGCGCCTGTTCAATATCATGCGTAGAGAGCAAAACTGTCTTCTGATGCCGCACGGCAATCTCATGCAGCAACGACATGATCTCTATCCGGCTTACAATATCCAGGAAAGCGGTCGGCTCATCCAGCAGGATGATCGGACACTCCTGTACCAACGCTTTGGCTATCATTACCTTCTGACGCTCGCCATCCGAGAGCTCAGCCATACAATTTCCCGCTTTATGCACAATTCCCACAGCCTCCAGTGCTTGACTGATAATCCGTCGATCCTCTACGTGTAACCGTCCGAAAAATCCGGTATGAGGATACCTCCCCAATGCAACCACCTCATACACAGTCAATCCACCCGCCTGGGTATTATCCGTATATACTACTCCGATCTTCCGGGAGAGTTCTCGTTCCGAAAAAGAAGAGACCGGCTTCTCCTGTATCAGGATCTCTCCTGCCAAAGCCGGTTGAGAACCGGACAAAGTACGCAGCAAAGTAGATTTACCGGCTCCGTTGGGCCCAAGCAGACAGGTAAGCTCACCCGGATAAAGTTTAAAAGAGAGACCGGTATGTATCACTTTCTCCCTCTCCTTTCCCTTATTATATCCTACCGAGAGTCCGGTAGCCACAATTTCCGGCTTCGCTCCCATCAGTTGAAGTATTGTATTTTGCGTTGGTTAATAATTACATAGATAATTACAGGAGCACCCAGTACCGGAGTTACCGCATTCAGAGGAATAATACCCGACTCTCCCGGAAGTACGCACACTAAGTTACATAACAAAGCAATGACCGCTCCCCATAACATAGTAACCGGCATCAGGGTAGTATGATTAGAACTTCCCAGCATCAGGCGTGCTATATGAGGAACCGCCAGGCCAATAAAAGAGATAGGTCCACAAAAAGCAGTAGTCACTGCCGTAAGAACACCCGTAGCAATTAACAACCAGTTACGTACCCGTTTTATATTTACTCCCAGGTTCTCCGCATACCGGTTTCCTAGCAAAAGAGCATTCAGAGGTTTGATTAACATCAGTGCAATGATCAGCCCTGCACCAATAGCAGAGACAAAAAAGGATAATTGTCCCATGGTTACACCCCCAAAATTACCAAGTCCCCAGATAACGTAGGAGTGTACCCCTTCGGAAGTAGAGAAAAAATTCAGAAGAGAGATAGCCGAAGAGGCCAGATACCCAATCATAATACCAATAATAAGCAGCATAATACTGCTCCTGACAAAAGCAGAAAAGAAAAGAATAATACCCATGACCGCCATCGCTCCGATAAAAGCACCCGTTACCACCGAGATAAACCCGGAAAAAGCAACAGTTCCCAGGGTAAACGAACCTCCCAGGAATAACATAACAAAGGCTACTCCCAGACTCGCTCCCGTACTGATCCCCAATATAGAGGGACCGGCCAGCGGATTATTAAAAGCCGTCTGTAATAATAAACCTGAGGTAGCCAGTGCAGCCCCACACAAAAGAGCCGTAATAGCCTGTGGAAGACGGGATTCCAGCACAATAAATTTCCAGCTGGTTTTCTCTACCTCTGCGCCACGGATACTATCCCATACCGCATCAGCCGGTATTTTTACCGACCCCACCAACAGGTTCAGTATAAAAAGCAGTAGTACAACTCCCAGCAACAAAAGGCCATATTTCCACCCTCTTCCCATTCTCTTTTTACTCTTTTAACCGGGAAAAATAACGAAGTTCCCTATTCTCCAGCATTCCCGGATGAAAAATATTGATCATATCATGCAATAATAACTCCGGGTGAAAAGGAAACTCTTCATATAAAGGAACCATAGCCGTATTGCATCCATAAATATTCCGTTCCCTGAATGCCTTGAAATTAGCATACAGTGCATACTCCTTCTCCAGGTCACGGTATGTTTTCTCCCTGTCACCGAAATATTTAATCAACCAGAAATCAGCATTTTCTCCCCGTTCAAACACCGCTTCAAAGGCAAGTGGTACAGAACCGGTATTTTCATTCTCACTCCACAGGTAACGGGCACCCGCATCTGCAAAAAAGATTCCCATCGTACTCTTTCCTCCCGGCACATACCAGGCAGAACCACTTTTAAGTTCACTCAGTACCGAAGGCCGGAAAGAAGAGACCATAACCCTCATCTTTAACTTATTATAATCAGCTTCAACCCGGCTAAAAAGAGAATCAGCCGTTACTTCACAACCATAAAGCATTCCATAGAAACGCATCCATTCGGCACGCGCCAACGGAGAAACTTCCATATAATCAGCACCCTCTATAATGGGAATACCCAGCTTCTCAACCCGCCCGTATCCGCCGCTGTTCTCAAAAGGAGAGAGTATAATGGCTTCCGGGTCCATATCAATGATCTTTTCGATATCCGGATTCATACTATCTCCGGCATCCACCAGTCTACCAGCAGCATACGCTTCATGTATCTCCGGCATACTAAAATATTGCAGTTCGCATACCCCCCCGATACGGTCAAAAGCTCCCAATTCGTTAAGCAAACTGCAATGTACCGATGAATAGACCAGGGTATTGGTTAACGGAGTACGTACGATCACCCCTTCCGGCAGCTCTTCCGGGAGCTTGTGTGCCTTCGGGATTAAGAGATAGGTTTGTAATACCTGGGTAGAATCCCACGGATTACGAACTATAACCCGGGTAAAATCTTTATTGCGATCTGCTGAAAGATAGGCGGTATAGTTGAATGTGACTGGCTCGAGCTTATCCGACCAACTATCTTCTCCTTTTTTGCCTGTACAGGAAAAAAGGAGAAAAGTTAGCAGGAAAACAGGCGTCTTGCTAAGTGTTTTATAACTCTTTAGATGGATCATAATTTAACGGATAAAAGCGAAAGCACTGGGTCCAATACCGACAGCATATTTATTAAGTAGATTGCCATTTGCAGCAAAACGATATACATATCCCCGATCCTCATAACTGGTTGCACTGGCATGGCTGCCAATCCAGATCTCTCCGGTTACCGGATCCACAGTAATACCACAAGGATTAACCGGAAGATCATCCACTTTCAGGAAAGCTGTATCAAGAATTTCCTCAGATTCGCCATTTAATAAAACATAACCTGGCCAGGGAGTCCAGTTATCATATTCTACACAGATAACATATATTTTATCACCCAATACTGCCATACGGAAAGCATTCTCTACTAAATCCGTCATCTCCCCCGAAGAAGAAATCTTTTAAAGTATTCTCGGTATATCTTCATAATCTCCATTGGTAGTCAAAAAAAAGATCTCCTTTTTCATCTGCACAAAGCCTATCCGGATTTATACCCACCTGCAAGGTCTCTTCAACCTGAAAATTCTGTAAATTGATTACTGATAAAGTATTTCCATAATCATACTCCAATAGGCCACCGGAATTGGCTACATATAACTTACCACCGGCAACAGCCATTCCTTCAGGATTACTTCCCACCTCTACTATATTATCTACCGCTAATTTAGTAGTATCAATCTTAGCCACGTATCCATCAAAATAAGTAACATATACATTCCCGTTATATGCCATCAACTGCCGGGGTTGCCGGGGCTCCTGCCCATTTTTATCCACAATTGTTCCTACTACTTCCAGGGTTTTAGTATTTAACACTTCGATAGTAGCCGACACATTAACAGCTACATATACTTTAGTACCATATACCAGCATATCGTTCCCGGTATCTCCCAGTTGTCTTTTGTTAACCTTCAGAAAAGCCTCTTCAGTAACCACTCCGGTATTCCGGTCAATCACAGATAGCGTTGAATTATTATTATTCCATACTCCCTGATTAACCACTAATACAAAATCGTCGCCCCACTTATATAGTTCATCCGGGTCAATGATCCCTTTTTTATCATCCTCACAGGCAGTAAAAAGAGAAAATGTACATAACAACACAAGGATTAAATAGAAAAAAGATCTTAATCTGTTCATTTTTAGCATTATAATAATTAAATTTTTACATATATCGTAAACCGCAAAGAGCGTTCCGGCATTGGATAATACCGGATAATTTCATACTGCTTATCCGTTAGATTTACTACATCTGTCCGAAACAGCATTTCCGTTTTCCGCAAATTAAAACTCCGGTACAGAGAGAGACCCTGTTCGGTGTATCCTTCTATCCGGTTGCTACTAATATTTTCAGCTAAACTATACCGGGAAGAAGTTCCTGAGAGGTGCCAGGAAATATTCAGGTAAGGATTTTCAAAAGCCAGCGAAAGTGTTCCCGAATACAGAGGCACATACGGTATCTGATGCCCATAAGTAGCAGATTCAGCACTGGTATGATCTACCGAATGCTGATAGTTATAATTTCCGGCAACTTCCAGAGAGTAATCCCTTGTAAAAGTTATTCGGTTCGCTACATTTATATCTACTCCCAGAATATCTACCTTTCCCGTATTCACCACACTCCAGATAAACATACGGGGTATAGCCACTATCTTATCTTCGATCCGGTTATAATAAGCATCTGCCGTTACAGAAACAGAACGAAACCACAAACTATATTTACCATCATACGTAACACTCAGATTCACCTGACGGGCCTTTTCCGGTTTTAGCTGCCGGCTTCCCGAAAGATCAAAATAGTTTTCATTAAAAGTAGGCATCCGGAATATATCCTGGTAAGAAGCCCTGATGCGAAGATTCCTTTCCGGAAACGGTCTATACGAGATAGAAAAGAGAGGAGATAATCGATTTACATCTTCTGCCTTAGGTCCGAACTCTACACCGTTGAAATAAAAAGATCCTAGTAAAGCGGCAGTTGCCGTAATAAATCGATTAGTATAGGAAGCCGACACTGCCTGTAACAAAGAGTGCCTGTCCGGGTAACAAAAATTACGCAGATCAGCCCGCAACTCATTATAAAAATAGTCCGTAGCATACGACAGGGAGAAACTTTTCAACGGTTGGTATAGAAGCGTTCCGGAAACATAATATTCACTCTGAAAATAGTTTTGGTGCAAAATACCATTCTCATAATTAGCACTGCGATCTGAATAGCGGGAAGCCGCCCAGTTATATTTACCATTCAGTTGCAAAGAAAAAGAAGAAGATAGCTCTTTTTTCCAGTGAAGTTGTGAAAAAAGATTCTGCTCCCGGAGTTCCTCTCCACTATAGGTATTGTATAAAATAACAGCTCCCGGCAACTGCTGGTCAGAGTCATAATAATAAGTTTTAAAAGTGATCTCCCCACCCTGTAACTCCTGAAGCAGGTTTATTTCTCCCCGGTAAGAGTTAACCGCTGTATGGGTACGCTTTTCCCGGGTTACCAGTTCTCCGTTCACCAATGTAAAAGGATACTTACCATCCGCCCGCAAAGCATCTCCATAAAAAACCAGCGAAGTTTTCTCTCCCAAACGCCGGCCATACCGTATATGGGGATTTACTAATCCAAAAGAGCCCGCTTTTACCTGGGCAGAAAGAGAATAGCTTTTATCCGGTTCTACTATAGCACTCTTTATACTCAGTACAGCCGGAGAAGCCAGCAGGCGGGCGGGCCGGAAAATATCTCCATGCTCCCCTATTCCCAGCGAAAGCTGCTCTACATTCTCCAGAGAGAAACAGCTTAGATCTACCTGCCCGTTCTGGGCATCCGACACCGGTAATCCATCGTGTATTACCGTAGTATGTTGCGAACCAAAACTCCGTACCGAAACTGTTTTTAAACCTCCGATACCTCCGTAATCCTTGACATTTACTCCCGAGAACCGGCGCATGGCATCCGACAAGTCGACCACTCCCAGTTTAGCCAGTTCACTCTGCTTCATCACCTGAAGTGGAGCAGCCGAACGCACTGAAACCGGGGCAGCATATCCGGTAACGCTGATTTCCGGGATCTCCTGCACAGGCATAATCGTATCCCCCTCTGTTGTAACAGCAAAAACCATTCCCCTGACGCTCCAACAGAATATCAGGAAAACAATACGATGCAAAAAGAATCGGTTACAGAGTTTTACCATCCGGTCTTATTCTTTGTTCATACGAAAACCGGATACAAAAGAGGGACAAACAGAGGTATGCAAAACTACACAGGATAGACCTTGCACCCGAACTTTTTTCTCGAAAGCTTCCGGTGAGAACTGTTTTGCAGGTCTTCTGACTTACTCCCGTTTCCCTGGCCTTCCAATTCGTAGGAACAGTGGCTCTGTAAAAAGAAAACGTTTCCGGAGATCACAGCAGCGGGACTGTCCGGGACTTTCACCCGGTTCCCTTTTAATCCTATAATTGCGGAACAAAACAGTGCAAAGATAGGGAATAATTCAGTAACTATCTGCCAGAAGAAACGTTTTTAATCATCACTAAAAAGAGCAGCCTTTCTCAAAGCTACTCTTTTCTACTTTAAATGATAAATTTGTTTAATTTAAGCAGAAATCCTCACGGACATTTGATTCTGCATTTTTATAAGATTAATAACCGTTATTTCCATATTCATCTGCAT
>JAJPZL010000366.1 GCA_021204375.1 Bacteroides sp. | reverse complement strand
GGGCTACATGCACAGGCACAAAAGAAAATGACTCTTCAGGAAGCTATTGTACTGGCACGTCTGCAAAGTGTAGATGCAGCGGTGGCACTGAATGAGTTAAAAACCTCTTATTGGGAGTATAGAACTTTCCGGGCTGATCTGCTTCCTGAAGTGAATTTTACCGGTACTGTACCCAGTTATAAAAGAAGCTACAGCTCCCTGCTTCAATTGAACGGATCTTATATTTTCGTCAGGAATAACACCATGAATATACAGGGAGAACTATCGGTGGACCAGAATATCTGGTTGACGGGCGGGCAGCTTTCGCTTACCTCTTCGCTGGATTATTTCAAACAACTTACTACAGGAGGGACCAGGCAGTTTATGAGTGTACCGGTGAGCCTTAAGTTAACACAGCCTGTGTTCGGGGTCAATTCGTTGAAATGGAACAGGCGTATTCAGCCCATTCGTTATGAAGAGGCTAAAGCGGCTTATGTCACTGCGACGGAAAGAGTGACTTTAAATACGATCTCTTACTATTTTGGTCTATTGCTTTCTACAGAGAGCCTGAAGATAGCACAACAGAACCTGAAGAATGCAGAACATCTGTACCAGGTGGCCCAGGCCCGGAGAGATATGGGATAGATCTCTGAAAATGAACTGCTGCAGTTGAAACTTTCAGCTTTAAAAGCGCAGGCTGCGCTTACCGATTCGGAGAGTGCCCTTAACTCCAGTATGTTTACTTTGCGGGCACACCTGGATCTGGGAGAGGAGGTTGTGATAGTAGCCGAGATGCCGGATGAGGTTCCTGTTACCCGGATAGATTTTGAGCGGGTACTGGGTAAAGCTTTGGAGAACAACTCTTTTTCCCGGAATATACGCAGAAGGCAGTTAGAGTCAGACTATGCGGTGGCAGCTGCAAAGGGGAACCTGCGGAGTATTAATCTTTTTGCCAGTATCGGATATACGGGGAGTAGTGATGAACTCAGGACTTCTTACCAGGATTTGATTAATAATCAGGTTGTACAGGTAGGGGTGAAGATCCCTTTACTGGATTGGGGGAAACGCCGGGGCAATGTGAAGGTAGCCGAAAGTAACCGGGATGTAGTGCGTTCCCGTATCCGCCAGGAGGAGTTGAACTTTAACCAGGATATCTTCCTGCTTACCGAACGTTTCAATAACCAGGCTGCCCAGTTGCATATTGCCCGGGAGGCCGACCTGATCGCACAGAAACGGTATGATACCAGTGTGGAGGCATTCCTGATCGGGAAGATCAATACCCTGGATCTGGCAGATGCACAGACCAGCAAGGATAGTGCCCGTGAAAAGCTGATCTCTGAGATTTATATGTACTGGTATTATTATCAGATACGGAGTCTTACGTTGTGGGATTTCGAAGTAGAGCTTCCTCTTGCATTTGATGAAAAAGAACTGGTAAGGTAAAATGATGAAAAAATAGTATATTTGTTGAAGTAAACAACAAGTGCGATAATGATACTGGTAATTGACGACGATTCTGCCATCCGTTCTTCTCTTAACTTTATGCTGAAAAGGGCTGGTTATGAGGTTGTTACTGTCTCAGGGCCTAAAGAGGCTATGGAGGTGGTCCGGAACCACGCTCCCCGATTGATCCTGATGGATATGAACTTTTCTCTTTCTACGTCCGGTGAAGAGGGGATTACCCTGTTGAAACAGGTTAAGATATTTATACCGGATGTCCCGGTCATTCTGATGACTGCCTGTGGAAGTATTGATCTGGCGGTAAAAGGAATGCAGGCAGGAGCTTTTGATTTTATGACCAAACCCTGGAACAATACTGCTTTGTTGCAACGTATTGAGACGGCTCTTGAGCTTACAGGTACGGTAACTATACCCACGGAACAGGAAGAAGATCTGTTTGACCGTAGTGGGATCATAGGGCGTTCCGGGGCTTTGATGGTAGTATTGAATACGGTAAAGCGGGTAGCCCGTACCAATGCTTCGGTACTTATTACGGGAGAGAGTGGTACCGGAAAGGAGTTGATCGCAGAAGCTATCCACCGGAATAGTACCCGTACAGGAGGCCCTTTCGTGAAGGTTAATCTGGGAGGTATCTCTCAGTCGCTCTTTGAGAGTGAAATGTTCGGTCATAAAAAAGGGGCTTTTACGGATGCCACGACCGACCGGGCAGGACGTTTTACGCTGGCTGATAAAGGAACTATTTTTCTGGATGAAATTGGGGATCTGGATCTCTCCTGCCAGGTAAAATTGTTGCGTATTCTACAGGATCAGACGTATGAAATACTGGGAGATAGTATCCCCCGTAAAACCGATGTAAGGGTGGTATCGGCAACCAATGCTGATCTGCCGGTTCGGGTAAGAGAAGGAGGGTTCCGGGAGGATCTTTTTTACCGTATTAATCTGATCACTTTGCGTCTTCCCTCTCTTCGGGAGCGACGGGAGGATATTCCGCTTTTGGTGCGTCACTTTGCAGACAAAGTAGTGAAAAAGAATAATCTGCAGCCGATAGAGATAGAGGGAGAAGCAATGCGGTTCCTGTGCGGGCTTTCTTATCCGGGAAACATCCGGGAACTGAAAAATCTGGTGGAACGGGCCATCCTTATCAGTGGAGGAGGGAGATTGAACGTTTCTCATTTTGAACCCTATGTGATACAAACCTCTTCTGCAACTCCTGCGGGAAATTATTCTCTGCAGGGCCTTACTCTGGAAGAGATCGAAAAACGCACGATCCTGGATACGCTGGAGCGATGCGGGGGAAATATGAGTAAAGCTTCTCTGGAGCTAGGATTAAGTAGGGCTGCCCTGTACAGGAGGCTTAAAAAGTATAATATAACTCCTAAGGAGTAAAGATCCGTACCTAATGAAAGTCCGCTACTATTTTATCTTATTAATGGGCCTGTTTGTCGGTTTGCTGGTGATGATCACCTAGTATGCAGTGGATCCCGGTAAAAAACTTTTGCTGGGAGTAGAAGGAGCGGGGGTGTTGAACCTCTGTTATATTATTTTCTTTTACCGGAAGGTGGTGCAGCCGTTGGATATCATTGGTTCCGGTATGGACCTGCTCCGGGAGCAGGATTTCAGCAGCCGGCTGGTCAAGGTGGAACAAACGGAGGCAGACCGCATTGTGGAGATCTTTAACCGGATGATGGAGCAATTGAAAGAGGAACGGTTGCAACTCCGGGAGCAGCGCCATTTTATGAATCTGCTGATCAATGCCTCTCCTTTGGGGGTCATTATTCTTTCGGGAGAGGGAAGAGTATCCCAGGTAAACCCTACTGTGCTCCGTATGCTCAATGCCTCTTCCCAGGAGGTGATCGGGAATAAACTTTCCAGATTGGAATCTTCCTTGGCTGCCGAACTGGTCACACTTCCTCCTGAGACTTCGCGTACTATTTGTTTAAGTGATTTTAATATCTATAAATGTAGCCATCGTTCTTTTATTGATAAAGGTTATCCTCATCCGTTATATCTGATCGAGATGGTAACAGACGAAGTACTCAGGGCGAAAAAGAAAGCTTATGAGAAGGTGATCCGGATGATTGTCCACGAGGTAAATAATACGGTTGCCGGTATTACTTCCTCACTGGATACGGTTTTATCGGCTATGGAAGAGGCGGAGGAAATGGAAGATATATGCGATGTGATGCAGGTGTGTATGGAACGCTGTTATAAAATGAGTCATTTCATTGTACGTTTTGCAGATATGGTGAAAATACCTGATCCTGTTCTCACTTGGGTAGACCTGAATGAACTGGCCCGCTCCTGTTGCCGTTTTATGGAGAGCAGCTGCCTAGAACGGGGGATCAGCCTGAAAACCGAATTTACCGCAGATCTTCCCCTGGTATGGATGGATGCTTCTCTGTTTGAACAGGTTCTGGTGAATATTCTAAAAAATGCTGCTGAGAGTATTGGGAGAGAAGGGGAGATCCGGGTGAGAACTTTTCTTCCTTTGGGAATGGAGGTCATTGATAATGGCCCGAGTATAACCCGGGAGGCCGAACAGAAACTTTTTACTCCTTTCTTCTCTACCAAACCTAACGGACAGGAGATCGGACTTATTCTGATCAGGGAGATACTTAAACGGCACCATTGTAATTTTTCTCTTCGTACCGGTAGTGATGGCCTGACCCGGTTCCGGATCAGTTTCTGAGTAGTTTTTATTTTCCGGTGATCAGCTCTTTGGCCTTGGTTACCAGCGAACCGATGGTAAGCTTCCACTTCATTCCGGCAGTAATGATATTGATTTTCTCTGTGCCTTCCCTGTCTAACCACATCTCTCCGTAACGGTTCCGGTGGTTTTGGTATACAATGTGTATCCGGAAATCTTCTCCCCGGATGGAATAATACTCTAATCCGGCTGCTCCTCCGTAACTTCTGCGGCTTAGTGTACTAGTTTCTACATCTTCCTGCCAGTTAGCGGCTAATTTTACAAAAGGCCGGAACTTTCCGAAACAGAAACTTTCGCTGATGGAAACCGAGAGGTTGTCTGCTTCCCGGTAATTGCTCTGACTACTATCTATGGTCATATTCTGCCTGTAACGTCCGGCATAAGCATCAATCTCGGTGAAAAAGTTTCCGGCACGGATCTGTGTACCCAGAGAGGCCCAGTGAAAGATCTTTCCATGTCCGCTTTGTACCAATGTATAGGAGAGGGAGACCAGGATCATCCCTTTAAAATAATTACCCTTTCCGTTCAGGGTGTAAGCGAAAGAGTGGTTTTCATCATAAGAGAGTTGCTGACCTGTTATGTTAGATACCTGCATCGATAGAAATTGATTGTGATAGTAATAATTAGCGGCAACCCCTACCTGGCTACGGGTAAAGTTATCAAAGACCATAGAGGTGAGGTACAGATCGCTGGAATCGTAATCACTTTCAAAAGAACCGAACATGATATCCTGTTTACCTACTGTGAAACTCCACCTCCAGTTACGGGGAGCGAAATTTATCTACGCATTGGCTGTACTCCCCATATATTCGTCTACAGTCAGGGGTCCTGTGTTATTGAGTTTCTCTTCTAAGCAATAGGTAATGCCGGGATATAGTTCTCCGAAAAACAAAAGGCTGAGTGTCTGAAGTCTGATATCGCTCACATCCGGTTGGTGATTATTGATGCGGGTATCGTAATCGGTCCGGAAATCAATTCCGAAATTCAGTAACTGATCCTGGTTGTAGAGCAATTTTCCTACAGCAAAGGAGAATATACAGCATAAGATAAGGCGTTGTTTCATGGTGTAGCTTTCTTAAGGGTATGGAAAGTGTGTGCAGTAGGAGTGTAGCTAAAAATTTTCTTTTTAAGCCGGGCAAGTTGTCCGGCTTAAAAAGATGAAAGGAGATTATTTTGCCTTTATAAACAGAATTGATGTATAACGGACTATTTCTTAGTACTTTTTTTACGGCTTTTCTCCGGACTTTCGCTATTCTGCCATTCCTATGCATACTCTTCAAGGATCTTCAGGATAGCTTTTCCGATCACTATGTAGTCGCTTTCGTTGAGATTAGCCAGTGAGGCCCGGATACTCCATTCAGGACCTCCGAATCCTCCTCCGTTCAGCAATACGATGGAGGTCTCGTTAGCCAGCCGGAATACTACATCCAACGGATCGAAATGTCCTTTCAGGAAATTGACGAACTCTTTTCCGTAGAATTTCTCCGCCCATATCAGCATATCTATTTCTGCATAATAACCTGCGCGTAAAGGATCTTTCAGGAGGGTAAATCCTGTATTCTCTCAAAGGGCAGACAAGCGCGAACGGATGATCCCGTGCATTTTTTCTTTGTATACATTCTTCTTATCGAGCAATGCATAAAGTGCAAAAAGGCTCATCTGGGTTTGTTGGGGCAAAGAGAGCCCTGCGGTATGGTTAAGAGCTACCTGACGACTGTCGGCTACCATCCTGTCGATCAGTTTCATGTTGTCTGCATTTACTCCCAGCGAACCGTATCTTCTGGTCAGGCTGAGTTTCTGCTCCTGGGTGAGGCGGGATAGTTGTTTATCGTATATATTGTCCTGGTGGAGGGCAATAACAGCTGTACGCCATCCGGTAGCTCCGAAGTATTTGGAGAAGGAGTAAACACACAGGGTATTGCGGGGCAGATCGGCCATTAGGGAACGGAAGTTGGATATAAAGGTACCGTATACGTCGTCTGTAATGATCATCAGATTGGGATTGTTCTTTGTTACAATATCCACAATATGTTTCACCGTTTTAGGACTAAGCGCATAACTGGGAGGATTACTGGGATTAATCACAAAGAGCGCTTTTACGTCGGGATCCCGTAACTTATCAATCTCTTCTTCGTTATATTGCCAGGTATGATATCCGTCCCGGGTCATCTGGTCGGCATGGATCTGGGTTACATCAAAACTATACCGTTTCAGTTCGGGTATTTCAATGTAGGGAGTGAAGGTGGGGACCATTAGTGCAATACGGTCTCCTTTATTTAACAGGTAGTTCTCCTGCAGAGAGTCAAAAATATAGCACATGGCTGCTGTTCCCCCTTCGGTTGCGAACAGATCGTATTTTCCGGGAGGAGGATTATTATCACACATTTCCTGGGCGAGGTAATCCTGCACAATGATCTCTGTATATTGCAGGATACGGTCCGGAACCGGGTACTAGTCGCCGATCACTCCTTCGGCCCATTCGTGCACCAGGCTATCCGGATCAACCGCATGCTTCATCAGCGTATAGTTATAGGAGTTTTTTAATAATTCTGCTCCTGCCTCACTTTCATTCTTTTTCAGAAATGCTTCAAAACAGGAGGCGATCCCCTCTTTTTCGGGAATACCTGCTATATCCTCGGGGAGATCCATCACCCGTTTACACTCTTCAATACTAAACTTACCCAACAGGAAGAATGCTTCGCGGGGTACGGTACTGATCCAGTTGGGATTATCCCGACCGGCGTTCAACATAATATGGGTTGATTTCCGTATACTCTCATCAGCCATATCAATGAGTTTGTTCTTTAATTCAAACGGGCTGATCTTCTCCATTCCTTCCAGAAACTTTCTGTTGAGAACATTTTCTTCTTTTTCTTTCATATAGTGAATTTAAATTGTTATTTTTATGGATTACATAAGGAGGACGATCACTACCCCCCCAGATAATAAGCAGTATATTGCCTACGGCGTAGGTAACGGTATATCCCAGCGAGGGGGTCTGGCTCTCTACGGTATCTTGTATAGCCCCTAACGCAGCGGTCGTGGTACGGGCCCCTGCGGTACATCCCAGACATAGGGCCGGATGGAACTTAAAGAGATAGCGTGCCATCAGCAGTTCAAGAATAAGGGGGATGGCCGTAGCTAATGCTCCTACCAGGAAAAGACTTACACCTACCTGTTGAAATCCCTGTATAAAACTGGGACCTGCTGTGATTCCCACTACGGCAATGAACATGTTCAACCCTACATTATTCAGTATTCAGATAGCCGGCTCAGGAATCCCTCCGAACGTTGGGTGTTTGCTGCGTAACCAACCGAATATAAGTCCGAATATAAGAGCACCGCCACTTGTACTTAAACTAATAGGAACCCCTCCTATATGAATAGCCAGTGCACCGAATAATCCGCTTAGGAGGATACCAAGGCCTACAAATACCATATCGGTCTGGTTGGAAGGACGGTCCACATAACCCAGGTGTTTAGCGGCTTCGTTCACCTCCTGTTTTAAACCGGTGATCTGGAGCATATCGCCGGCATCAACGACTATTTTAGCTAAAACCGGAATATCAATACTCGCACGTTTTATAGAAGATATACTGACTCCGTGCATGGTTTTATCCTGTCGGATATCTGCTACGCTGCGGCCGGCGTATGTTTTTTAGTTACCATGACCGGAATGGATTCTACCGGGAAATCCAGTAGCTGGTCGTCGGTGACCTCAGGTCCCACCCAGGTCTCTTCTTCTATGACAAATTCGCGTCGTCCGCTCAGGACTATCTCATCTCCTTTATTCAGTACGGTATCCGGAGTCACCTCCTGGATCTTTCCGTTTGTCCGTATTCGTTCTACAAAGATGCGCTTGCCGTCCTGCAGGAAATATTGTTCTAACTCACTCACCTTTTTACCTCCGTTAAACCAATCGTTCTGTATTTCGTAGGAACGGAAAACGACCGGCCGTAAGGCGTGTACAAAGTCCGGTTCATCGGCTTCTGAACTTCCCATTTCTCCTTCCAGCTCTTTGCAGGCTGCTTTTACTTTATCAAGACCTCCCAGCATTTTAGGGTCTAAGGTGGCAAGGACCCAGGCAGAACCTGCTGTCCCGAAGATATAGGTTACTGCGTAAGCTACCGGGATAATATTGATCATGTTGGTCTTTTCGGTATCCGTCAGGTTCAATCCTTTGATGGTATCATCGGCTACACCGATCACTGCTGAAATGGTTTGCGAACCTGCCAGAAGTTCGGCTGCCTCTCCCGCATTATAACCCATTATTCTAGCAAGGATCTAGGGAACGATCAGGCAGAATATACACATGATGGCTGCAAAAAGTACCTGGGGAAGGCCGTTCTTTTTCAACCCTCTGAAGAATTGGGGTCCTACCTTATAACCGATGGCAAATAGAAAGAGCAGGGAAAAAACAGATTTAAGGGGGCCGGTAATAGGAATATTAAGCTGCCCTACCAGTACTCCAACCAGTAGTACACTGGTAACAGTACCCAGGCTGAACATACCGATCTTTATTTTTCCTATCAGGAATCCCAGGGAAAGTGTGAGAAAAATAGCAAGCTCCGGATATGTACGGAGTTGACTAATAATCCAATCCATATTGAAAATTTTAGGTTTTATATTATACTGTTCCGTAAAAGGATATTATAGTAAACAGATAAAACCTGAAAGTGTTGACCGGAACAGGGAAATATTAACGGAGGTATACCGGAAGAACAAGCCCCGGAAAATTACAGGGTTTTCCGGGGCTTGTTCTTCTGAATAAATTTATATTTTTTATCTTGCCAGTGGCCCTTTTTCAGATACCAGTAACAGGCCGTCATAATAGTAAAACCATAGACATGTTCGGTTGTCCAGCAAAGAGCTACATCTATTTTCCGGTAGAAGATCATATAAGTTACATACAGGACATATATCACCATGGTAATGATCTCCAGCAGGAAGGCTGTCCTGATATTGCCGGTTCCCGAGACAGACTGGAATAGAATATTTCCTGGTATCAGGAAGATATAAGCCGTACACATGATCCACAAAGAGGGAACAGCTGCCGAAATGAGTTTCGTATTGTTGGTATAGATACGGATCACTGTTTCGGGAAAAACGGTAAAAAGTATTCCCAAGGGGACCAGTATCATATAACTTATTTTTATACGGATCATGATCACCTGAAATACTTTGTTGCTTTCACCCGCACCGATAAAGTTACTTACCAGGGAACCGCACGTAGAAGCAAAGGCGATCATAATGGTAAATAACACCGAAGAGAGACTGCGGATGATGTTAGTAATGGCCAGTGGGCGTTCTCCCAGGTGCTCTACAGCAATAAAGAAGAGAAACCAGGTAGAGAGGGAGGTAAAGTTCTGGATCATGGTCCACAAAGAGACATTGAGGATCTGTTTGATCACCCGTTTCTGCAAACCGTGGAATATGTTCAGCCCGTACTTGCGAATATCCACTTTCCGAATGGTATAGATAATAAAAAAGAGTACGGACATTAACTCCGCCAATGAAGAACCGATGGCAGCTCCTGCAATGCCTAATGTCGGAAAACCAAATTTTCCGAATATCAGTATATAGTTGAACAGGATGTTTAAGGCTACCATTACCAATGAATTGGCTGTCAGGGTCTTGGTCTGGGTCGTGCCTACAAAAAATGACCGGAACATAACCGCGATAAAAGAGAAAAAGAATCCGTAGATACGCCAGTTGATGTATTGAAGGGCAGATTCATAAATAGCTTCCGATTCGATAATGCCTTTCAGGATGCGGGGGGAAAAGATCTACGATAAGATGAATATGCAGACAGCCATTATCAGCAGCATAAGGGTACCCTGGTAAAATATTTGCCCGATCTGTTTGTACTCTTTTTCTCCGTTACGGCGTGCTATCAGGATCTGAGCTCCCAGACTGAAACCAAATCCCAGCATAAATATAGCCAGGTAATATACACCTGCCAGTGCAGAAGCACCCAATTCAATCTCTCCTACACGTCCCAGAAAGGCTGTATCGGTCATACCGATCAATTGTTCCATCAAAAGACTGATCAGAATAGGGTAGACAATTGTCCAGACACTTTTATAAGTCAGGTTTGTTTTTGGTTCCATACATGCAAAAGTACATATTTAAAATAAAAAAGTAAGAGAGTGTAAAGGATGGTAAGAAAAAACGGCCGTATATTTAACTATACACGGCCATCTTTTCTATTTTATCTCATGTTCTTCTTTCATGTCGATCTCCTCACCCTGGGAGTCATAAAAGATATATTCCAGATAGGCCAGTTTCTGACTCGGAATAATTTTTATTCCGAAACCGTATTTGAGCTGCCACTTACGTTTCAGGGAGAGGACACCCTGATTAACAAAGGCCGCTACAAACGGATGGATGTGTAATGAAAACTTTTTAATTCCCAGTTTATTTACCAGGTAGTCAATTTTATTCTCTAAAGTGTCGGTGAAAAGTACGGAAGACTGAATAGTACCTTTCCCAAAACAGGTCGGACAGCTTTCTGTGGTATTTACATCCATAGCCGGCCGTACTCTCTGCCGGGTGATCTGCATCAGACCAAACTTACTGAGTGGAAGAATGTTGTGCTGTGCCCTGTCTTTCTGCATATTAGCATACATACGTTCATAAAGTTTCTTGCGGTTCTCACCTTCATTCATATCAATGAAATCCACCACAATGATACCTCCCATATCTCTCAGTCTGAGCTGGCGTGCCAGTTCATCGGCAGCTCCCAGATTTACTTCCAGTGCATTGGCTTCCTGTCCGTTGGCATTTTTTGCATGGTTACCGCTGTTTACATCGACCACATGGAGGGCTTCTGTGTGTTCGATAATGAGGTAGGCACCGCTTTTATAAGATACTGTTTTGCCAAAAGAGGATTTAATTTGTTTGGTAATGGCGAAATTATCAAAAATCGGAAGTTGTTCTTTGTATAACTTCACAATGCCCGCCCTTTCAGGAGCGATAAGACCCACATAATCCCTGATCTCTTCGTAGACCTTACTGTCGTTTACATAAATGTTCTTGAAAGAAGGATTGAAAAGATCCCGTAGCATGGCGACTGCCCGGCTCGTCTCTTCATAAATAAGAGTAGGATACTTTGTTGCTTTTTGCACCCGGGTTATACTCTCTTCCCAATGTTTTAATAAGATCTTCAGTTCTGCATCAAGCTCAACTACACGCTTTCCTTCGGCAACTGTACGTACTATAACCCCGAAATGTTTGGGTTTAATACTTTGCAAAAGTTGTTTCAGGCGTGCTCTCTCTTCACCTGATTTAATTTTTTGAGAAACAGATACCTTTTCGTTGAAAGGAATAAGCACCAGGTATCTTCCGGAAAAAGATATCTCGGAAGTGAGTCTGGGTCCTTTGGTCGAAATGAGTTCTTTTACAATCTGTACGACTATCTCCTGACCGAATTTAAGTACATCGGCAATGGTTCCGTTCTTATCCAGGTCGGGTAGAATGGTAGCTTTGGAAGCAGGAGTCAGCTTTTTTTTGTCGCTCAGTGTTTGCTTTACATACTTTTGGAGAGAATTAAATTGAGGACCGAGGTCCAGGTAATGTAGGAATGCATCTTTTTCATAACCGACATCCACGAAACAGGCGTTCAGACCGGGCATCAATTTTTTGACGCGGCCCAGATACATGTTACCGACTGAAAAGGAGGCTGTTTTGCCCTCCCGTTGAAGTTCGACCAGACTTTTGTCCTCTAACAACGCTATCGAGACCTCTTTCGGCTGTACATCAACTACTAGTTCGCTTGTCACAGTTATATTT
>JAJPZL010000303.1:6340-12073 GCA_021204375.1 Bacteroides sp. | reverse complement strand
CTCTTATACTGCTGACGGAGATTTTTCCTCTCCTTATCTATAGCCAGGTAATAGCCGTCAAAACAAACCTGATCTACGGAGCTATCACTACACCTAATTTATCGTTGGAATGGGCTCCCTCCCATAAAGTATCGATCGATGTATCGGCAGGGTATAACAACTGGGAGTTTGGCAAAAGCGAAAGGAACAGTAAGATCAAACACTGGCTAGTGATGCTCGAAGTTCGTTTCTGGATAGACGAAGTCTTTGACGGACACTTTCTGGGTATACATCCTTTCTTTGGTGCCTACAACGCAGGCAATATCCATCTGCCGTTGCGGATCTGGCAGGGACTCAAAGATCATCAGTACCGGGGCTATGCTACCGGGATTGGATTGGACTATGGATATCAATGGTATCTGGGGCATCACTGGAACCTGGAAGTTGAATGGGGACTTGGCTATGCATACCTCAATTACGACCGCTACGAGTACCAGAAGTGTGGTTCCTGCCTGGGGAATACCCATAAACACTATTTCGGACCTACCAAAGTAGGATTGTCAGTAGTCTATTTATTTAAATCTTACAAAAGATAAGCCATGAAATAATATATCATTTAAAATCCTCTTAGCAGGAATAGTTCTCTTATGGTTCTCTTACGGAGTGGCTCAGACCCTTCCCTCAGTAGATGGAGCGATCACGATCAAAAACCTGATGCTGGAAGAAAAGGAAGGTAAACTACTACTTACCTTCGAAACCGAAATAGCAGAGAAAGCTATGAATTACAGGCAAAGCTGGAGAATTATTCCCGAATTGGGTTCTCCCCGGGGAGAGACACGGCTCTTCCCTTCGATCCTTATTAACGGAAAGCAGAAAGAGCGTCATTATAAACGAAAGATGCGCTATAAGAACAGGAAACTACTGGCCTTTGAGCCTGAGGTAAGAATCTATGTTCCGCAAAAGGAGATACAGGTAGTTATGTACCGGCAGGAGGTTCCCTATGAACCGTGGATGGAAGATGCTTCTCTGACCCTTCACCAGCTTCTCACCTCTGCCAAAGAGAGGAAGCAACTTTTCACTAACGTAGGGGTGGCCCGGCTTCCTTCGGACGAAAAAGTGGTGGAGTATATTCACCTGCCTGCTTCTGCTGCACCAGAACCACCTATTGCTCCTGTACTTGCTATACACGGAGAGGCTTATATCGGATTTGAGGCAGGAAAAGCGGTTGTCATTCCCGATTTTATGAATAACCGGAGCGAACTGGAAAAGATAGAAAAAGACCTGCGGCAAATTTTAGAGAATAAGAACCACACCTTAGCAGGAATATTACTGACCGGGTATGCCTCTCCGGAGGGTCCAATAGCTATCAACGAAAGGCTCTCAGAGGCACGTACCAAAGCCTTGAAAGCTTATATTTCCGAAAGGTATGGAATAACACCGGAGCAGATCGGTATCAGCCATGTAGTCGAAGACTGGAACAAGTTAAGAGTACTGGTGGAGAAGAGTGACCTGGCAGTCAGAGGTAAAATACTCTCTATCCTGGATTCCGGAGAGAGTGAAGAGACCCAAGAACAAAGACTCCGGGCCCTGCAACCGGCATGGAGCATGCTGATGAATGATTTTTTCCCGCGCCTTAGAAGGGTGGATTATTAGTTACTTTATAAATAACGACCTGTATATGGCAACAGAAGAGCGCTAAAGAGAGGTCTGAAAAAGAATCACGAATTTATAACCTTTTAAAATCGCAGTTTCATGAAAAATTATGTAAACGTCCTGGTTGTCCTGTTATGGCTGGTAGTGGTATATAGTGCCTGTAGTGATAACAGAGAGAGAAGAACTTCCTTTTATAGAAGGGCAGGGCATGGTCAGGCTGCTAATCGCTGATCATCAGATGATCAAGGCAAAAGCCGCTACCGGAGTGGAGGATGCCGAAAAAAGGGAGTTCGAGATCGAAGGAGAGATAGATATCTATATATATGACCAGGATGGTCTGCTGGAGTTTAAACGAAAATTTTCCCTGGATGATGAAAGTAAAACGGAGATCTTTTACCTGAGCAGTGGTGAGAAGAAAATATATGCTTTTGCCAACCGGCCGGCCGGCTCCTACAGCGATCCGAAGCTGGGAACTACCGTAAGTGCACTTCAGGGAGATATGATCCGGAACATTACATTCGGTATGCCTGTAAACCGGCCGGCAGAGATCGCTACCTACGGTCAGTTTGCTCTGGGTACGCTCTGGGAGGGCGACCCGGCAGTGATCACCGGTGAGGGGACAGTAAGCTCTCCGCAACGACTGAAGATCAATATCGGTCGTACAGCGGCGAAGATCCGGTTAGAGCATGTATCTACCAGGAATAAACTTCTTAAAGGTACTTTCGGGAATCACTTTGTCTATACGTTACGTTCTGTACCCACCCGTACGTATGGGTTGGGAAAATACGACAACAGTACAGCTAACACCCCCGGAGCGGTTCCTCCTGCCCGGGGTATCCGGTTTATCAGTGCTGTACATGAAGAACTTCCGCTGGTAGAGGAATTGCCTAACCCGGTTTTTGTAGATTACGACTGGCCGGATGCAGAGGTAACCGATAATATAGGGGAAGCCTACTATGCGGTAGAAAATATAACAAAGCCCATGGTACTCACTACCGATGGAGAGGCACATCTCTATTATGGAAATACCACCTATATCAGCCTGCGTACCCACTATACACCCGGCGCAGAAGATAAGTTCTTAGATGGGGCCGACCCAACCCGGGAAGCCAGTTGTACCGGGGGAGTTTCTGGATAGGGACTTATAATAACGAGCGGCATGTTTTTGCCACCCCCCCCATCAGCAGGGAGATAAGCGGGACCAGTGAGTGTAAAGACGGATGGATGTATTACCATTTTGCGGTACGTGACCCGTCAGAAACGGTAATAGAGAAATCGTATGCGGTAGTACGTAACCATCTTTACAAAGTAGAAGTACTGGGCCTTAAAGGCTGGGGAAGTGGAAATTCCAGGGAAGACCCATTGAAACCGATACCTTTTCCTGAGGACGACGGTTCGGCAGAGATCCGGGTAACGGTATTACCGTGGTATAGTGTATCCCAGAGTATTATCTGGTAGAGAGGGTGGACATCCTGTTTTTTGAAAAGCCCGGATGTAGGGGAAAAAGAATAATTAGCGGAGGATACGGAATGAAAAGAATAAGCTTTAAACAATGGATGGAAATAATAGCGGCTTTCTTAGCGGTGTCGTGTATTAAGAAAGATATGGATAATTGCCCGGTAGTATACCTGGAATTTGAGTGTATCAACGAAAATTACCGGTTCAGCGAGGTTACACGCGAGTTGGAGTTACTGTTTTACCGTACCGACGGAACACTGGCTTATACCACCCGCTATACGGCTGCTCAGTTACGTTCTATGGGCTGGCGGGTAAAGTTAACACAGGAGAAGGCAGAAGTTTATACCCTGATCGCCCATGTTAATTATGCCAACGACCATACCTCGGTTACGGGAAAAGAGAGGAAGCAGATGCTGCGTACGGAGACCCGCTATGATGCCAACCGGGAGATCGATTATCTCCTTACCGATACCTATTACGGAGTGTATGAACTCCCTCCGGCATATAGCCAACCAGCTATTCACAAAGTGATACTCTCCAAAAACACGAACCTGATCCACCTGAAAATTATCTTTCAGGAGCAGGAAATGTATAAGGAGGTAAAAGAGATAGCAAGCCGTGTGGCGAGTAGGAATGTACTTTACGAGTGGGATAATATGATCCTGACTCACCCGCCGGTGCGCTACCTGCCGTTAATCTCCTGGATAGAGACGTCGGAGCGAATCTTCGGCACTTCTTACCATACCCTGCGCATCTGGACAAAAGCTGACCTGAATATAGAGGTGGATATTGATGCAGACCGGGTGTATCACCACGATATAGATATTCCCCGTAAACTGATAGAGACTGTCATGAATGGTACCTATCCCTACGATACGGATGAGAAACTGGAGCATTACGATGAATTCGAATTTGAGATCCTGATAGGGGCCGGATATAGTATCCTGGAATTAAAGTGAACGGATGGTATACCGTATCCCAGAGGGTTATTCCCTGATTGAACAGCTGGAACAAAAAGCCGGGGCGCAGGTGCATCTCTTTTGCGGGACCCCTGCAGGTTGTGATCAAATATAACTATTTTTTATTACTAATTTCTAAATCAAATGATTATGAAAGCAATGTATGTGTTACCATTTTTTATTGTAGGTTTACTCCTTGTAGGGTGCCACGACGACAACAAAGTGGATCCTGGCAAAACTGAACCGGGAGAAGAGTTGACTATTCAACTGATGATCAAAAATTCTGCTTCCGACCGTTCTTCGGCTGAAACACGTGCCCCCGGAGGAAAAGATCAGGCAACGACTGAAGAATCTAAATTGCGGACTGAGATGGTTGTAGCCATCTTTAACAGTTCGGATGTACTGGAGTATTATAAGGCTGACGAGACATTTTCACCCCTGGCCGGAAGTCCGGGTACCTACAGAACCTCTCCGATACCCGTAAACGTAGGTATTAAATATATCTATGTTTTCTCCCTATCGGACAATACAACTGTACAGACACCTGGGATCGGAAGTCCGAGAAGCGATTTCGAGCAACAAGTGCTGGATATCACGTTTAACAATGATGTTCCTCATACAGCGGATGCGACCCAATACTTTCTGAACCAGTCGTTGTGGAGAGGAATGCGGTATAATGTAAACAGGGAAGGACAGATCATTGAGATTGATCTGGGACGTTCGGTAGCCAAAGCAGACTTTGATGGTTTTACCAAAGGTACTGCCACTACACTACAGGGAGATTTTACCAATCTCCAGATGCGGCTGGCCTCTGTTCCTGCCAGAACCTATCTGTTGGGACATCACGACTCTCCTAATCCTACCGGCCCGTACGAAAGCATATATGAAAAAGGAGTCGAAATCATCAGTGCTGTGCACCAGGAACACTTCTACGCAGGTAACGGAGCAACTGAGACCAGGAATCCCGTCTACCGGGATTATGACTGGGATAATGCTTTAGTACCCAAAGCCGAAACAGGCAATTCGGTTACCTACCTGGTGAAAAATACTTCCACAAGATTTGATGATAATTACACCGGGTTTAACTACCAGAATAAACTCCGCTACGGTACGGTAACCCATGCACAGGTATTGGTAGTATATACACCGACAGATGGAGAATATACCTTGTTGAATGGTACGTGGCAAATACCCCAACCTACGGAACCCGGATACGGACCGACTTACTGGCATGCTACCTTTAACGATTGGCATGTAGAACTCTATCCGCAGGATCCGCGGGGAAATGCGACTTACCAGGCCTACGATCCGGAACCTGTACTGCAAAGAGCCTGGAAAGGACTCTGCCTGTACAGAGCCCCGATCAAAGACCCGAACGAAGATACGCTCGATTTCCAATGCCGGGTGTTGCGGAACCACTGGTATACACTCTCAGTAACGGATATTTATTCGGTACAGCCCAGCCCGAATAATATAGATGAACCTGATCCGGAAAATCCGGTTATTCCGGGTCCGGATAATCCGAACCCAAAGAAACCGGATCCGGTACCTTCTCCTACACCGATCGAAGAGGATGGCAATATTGTTATTCAGGTGAAGGTAAAAGAGTGGGGGACAGTAGATGTGGGTATGAGGCTCGGATAAAGAGTGGATAGTATCCCTTCTTTTTTACGGAACAGAGACT
>JAJPZL010000303.1:0-6330 GCA_021204375.1 Bacteroides sp. | reverse complement strand
GCCACTGATTGAAATTCCGGACTACCGAAAAGGTTCTTTTCGTGGCTATGAGTATTTCTAGTACCGAAATAGCAGTTTAATCAGATGATAAAAAGAAAAAATATAAAGGATATTATACTAAAAGGAGCGCTTCTGTGTATCATCACGCTCTGTTTCTCCTGCTATGAGAGAAGTCTGGAAAAAGAGATTCCGGTACCGGGAGGTGAAGAGGAGGTACAGGTAGTCTTTACCCTGAAGGTTCCTTCGCTACAGAGCTCTGCCCGTGCTCTCACAGGAGGACGGGAGGAGGAACTATCTACCCTGGATCTGCTTCTTTTTCATACTGGATCAAACGGGGCCTATATAGAAAGTATAGCCGCCACGAAGATAGACGGCACCCCAAACTTATATACGGCTACTTTACCAAAAGGTACGTACGACCTGATGGTACTGGCCAATTGCCGGCAGGAGGTAAACACCATTGCCGGTACCCCTTCGCGCCAGGATTTGATAAAGGGTCTTACACTGGAACTGGATGGAGAGTGGAAGGTGGATCCGGATTCATCTGCCTACCGCCCTATTCCCATGTGGGGAATGAAAGATAATGTTCAGGTGATTGATAACATGCGCCTGAGTTATGATTTAATACGGATGCTGGCCAAGGTGAACGTGGAAGTAAAGCCTGGTGCGCAGGAGCGTTTTAAACTGACGAGCATTCGGTATTATAACGGAGAGAAAAAGGGATAGATCATTCCTTATGCCACGACCGGCGAACTATCTGAAAGGCAGCAGCCTTTGGCAGAGATCAGGCCGAAAGTAGTGGAAAGCGGCGAAACACTGCCTGCCATTGTGTATGGCAGTGAGTACATTAACAATGAAATTTCATGCACAGAAACGATCTATATATTGGAGGGAGAAAAGGGTCTTTATAAGGAAGACCCGGATTTCCCGACCCTGGTAATCGGCGGACGCTACGGCGGAAGCTCTTCCGAAACCTTTTACCGGGTTGATTTTGCGAATCAACAGGGAGATAGTGAGCCTGTTTATTTCCCGGTGATCCGTAATTTTATTTATACTATTTCCATTGATAGTGTAAGCGGACCGGGATATAGCAGTGCGGCAGATGCACGTAGCTATTATCCGGTGAATATGTTCACGGGTAGTTATATACTGGAGGAATTTACCCTGGGAGTATCGGACGGACAGTATATTCTGAAACTTACCCAGGGAGGTTATGAATTGCGTAACCAGGTGTATAACCAGAACCACAGCGAAACGAATCTGAATATCCAGACGAATCACCCGGATGGGTGGAGATTTACCGGCATCACTTATGAAGATAGTGGAGATATGGGGTGGCTCCGGTTTTGCGATACGGGTAACAGCGGAACTCATAGAGATAATGACAAAGGAGGTCAGGGAGAGCTATCCCGGCGCCGATTGTGGCTGGATGATTATACGCCGGCAGCCGGACAAACAAGCCGGGTAGCGAACCTGCATTTTACAGCAGGACGGATCGAGGCTACCATACGGGTAGAACAGCTGGCCCGGCCTTCGGCTCCCTGACAGGAGTAGATCTTCGCCTAAAGGAGGAGACGCTGGATCCATGAATAGTTACCGTATAAAAGAAGGAAGAATATGAGAACGAACAGTTTTATCGGGTTACTGCTGGGTACTACCCTATTGTTATATATGGCTTGTTACGACGATTTTGAATGTATAGTAAATCCGGATATACCGGGAAACGGGGCGAATGTGGTGTTTGCCCTGAAAACACCGGGGGTTTCTTCCCGGGCACTGACCCCGGAACGGGAGAATGAGATAGAGACACTGGATGTACTGGTGTTCAGCAGCACCCGCTTTGTGAAGGCTGCCCCGGCTACGCTGATATCGGAAACAGAAGAAGAGCAATTGTATAGTGTTTCGCTACCTCCTATGAAGTGCGACCTGATGCTGCTGGCTAACTGCCGGAGGGAGGTGGGAAATATTCCGGCGGATGCGACCCGGGAGATGATCGCAAAAGGGCTTTCTGTCTCTGTAGAGGGACGTTGGAATGCAACTTACGGTTCTGCCGGATACAGGGCGATACCGATGTGGGCGATCAAAGATACGGTGACTATAGAAGAGAATACGCGCCTGATGGGGGAACGGAGGTTCCAGCTGATGCGGATGACGGCCAGTGTACAGGTAAATCTGCAACCGAAAGCGCAGGAGAATTTTAAACTGACCAGCATCCGGTATTATAATTATGACAAAAAGGGGCGTATCATTCCCTGTGAGTATGAAAGGGAGATACAGGATTACGAACATGGGTTTCCGGAGCTGAAGCCGATCTTAATGGAGACGCCCGAAGTGACCTGGGGGCCGCTTATTTATACTAATGAAGAGGAAGGAGGAAATCCTAAAACAGATATTCCCGATAATGTAAAGTGTGAAAATACGATCTATGTATTTGAAGGGAAAGCAGGGAATGCTACGGATGATCCTCCCACCTACCCATTCTTAGTAGTAGGGGGATATTACGAGGAGGAGGACACAGAGACTTTTTACCGGGTAAACTTTGGTAATCCCCACGAAGAGACGGGAGAGTTTATCTACTTCCCGATCTTGCGGAATTACCGGTATATGATACGCATTGACTCGGTATATGGAAGCGGACAGACTACGCCGGAGAAGGCGATTAAAAACACAAAAGTTGAACTGGAAGCATCCGTAATGGGATGGGACGAGGAGACAATGGGGATCGGGGACGGACAGTATTTCCTGAAGTTCTCCGGAAATGATTTTCATTTTACACAGGAAGGCCGGGATGGTACGGACCTGGATAACCGGCTTACTGTGGAGACCTCACACCCTAACGGGGTTACCCTGGTAAGTATTGATGACGAAAGTGGGCAACCTGTGGATTGGCTGAAACCGAATAAACAGGAAAACGGTACTTTTATACCGGTAGGCATAGGAGATACTGGTCCGGCTAACGAGCCCTTCACCTGGTGGTTATTTGCTACCGATTACAGCCAGGCTACTCCACCCGAACGTACTGCGATCCTTACCCTGAGGGCCGGGCGTATGGAAGAGGTTATTAAAGTTACTCAAACCAACGAATCTGTTCTCTGGATAAAGATTTATAAAAAGAAGGAGAACGGTGAACTGGAAGAGGTAGAAAATGCTACCTACATGTCGTTACCCACCTCCGGAATTGAAGATGAATTGGTGATCCGGTGGTTTCCCGAAGGGGCGGAAGTAACCATTCAAATGGCTCCGCATACCACAACAGATTATGTAGACCTCGACTTTCGGGAGGATGCCAGACCGGAGAACACTATCGACCTCTCCAGAGATGCGGAGGAACCCGGTACTTATCTCCTTCCTATAAAACTTAAAAAATACCTCGACCTGATGGGGAACGAAGTACCGGATAAACACGAGGAGTTCAATTACCGGAAAGGGGAAAACTTGTTCACTGTAAAGCTCAACTATAAGAACAGGTTGCTTGACAAAGAATTTGCTGTCCGCCATAAATACCTCGGTGTAAGTATTTACCAGGAAAATATGCCTCACTGGCAACGCCAACAACGGTATTATAACATTGATGTAGACTATAATACCCCTTTTACAGTGTCGTTCGAAGATGATAACGGAAATTCACTGGATCACCTGATCGACCCTGTACCTCTTGCGGAAAGCAAGCATTATTTCTACGGTGGTCCGGACTATTACCTGACGGAACCGGGAGAAAAAGAGGGACCGATGCACCCCCTCAAACCGTACGGTAATGAAATAATTGTTGTACCGGTATTAGGAGCGGCACACAACGGCAGGGCTGTAAATATAGTGGTAAGGGACACTATCGGGTATGAATACTTCCGGCGCAGTTTCCGCATCTACCACGAGGTGGCCAACTGCATCCTGCTCAAACTAGGTGAATGGGAAGAATTCGCTGTAACTAAACCGTTCTATGTATGGGGTTCCCTACTGGGAGTGGATCTATCCGAAAATGAATTAAGTGTACATGTGTTGTAGGACGATAACAATGTAGTGAGTAACGTGCAGATATTCAATAAACCGGAGGACAGGGCACTAAGCACTCTGCGGGTAACTGCCGGAAGTAATGAAGGGAATGCCTGGTAGCCCTTATGCAGGACCAGTAAGTGATCTGGAGCTGGCACATCTGGGTGCTGGATGCAGACCAAACCCTATTGAGGGAGTACGATCCCCAACGATTGTCTTACCGGCAAACGGCTTTGTATGTGGGTAATCCGGAATTAGCGTTTGATGTATTTTATATGGACAGGAATATCGGGGCCACTTCTACCGACGTGGACGACCTTTATAATACCTTCGGGCTCTACTTCCAACACGGACGGAAAGATCCTTTCTGGGGTCCCACCGCAACATTCCACAATGGTTCATTCCTGAGTAACAGGGGTTCTGAATTTCAGGTAACAGCACCCAGTGGTGATCCTCTCCACTATTCGATCCATCATCCGGATCATTTCCTTACCGCTTTCCCGGCCACCGGCGACTGGTATATCAGTGACCCTGCCATTGGTAACTCAACGCTATGGAATGTAGAAACGATCAACGGAATTAAAACAGAATTTGATCCGTGCCCCGAAGGCTGGCGGATACCTGGAACGGTTGAAGGATGGCTTAACAGGAATCATAGGGAAGGCAATGATAAGGATATCTACGAGATTTATGGCCCTATGTCTTTCCCCGTAGAAGTAGGGTCTGATGGTCCTGCATTCCTATGCGATACCTATAAGTTTGCTTATGTGGAAACTGTAGAACGGAACGAATTCTGGCCTAAATTTGGCGTATACCCTAAAAACGGCTTTATCAACACCGATGGAACCTACCGGGAAGTGGGTGAATCGGTATACCACTGGCTGAAGAATACCCAAAATGCCCACCAAATGTGAGTGGCAGACGAATTTAAGTACGACCCGGCTCCGGAAATGCAAGTATATATAAAAAACATACGGGTATAGAAAAAGCAAAAGCATTAACCATCAGGTGTATCCGGAATGAACCGTGGTATTTCAGGAGTCCGGGCAACTACCGGGAGTCCTATCTTAAAGGTTCCTCTTATGAAGTACCCAGCTTGTGGGATCCTAACGAGCAAAGAGGAGATTACCTGAATATACGAAATCTTACACCAACGTCCGGTCACGGCTATCGCCCGGTCACGGGTAGATGAAAGAGAAGGAAAAAGGGATGAAAAAACTAAACTTCATTATAGCCAGCCGGAAGATCTTCTCCCGGTTTTTTATGGCAAGAACCTGGTGTCCGGTCTTTCTATTTTAGATTTCTCCTCTTTAAGGACAGGATGGATCAGTGCCGGACTTCCATAAGATCAGACCAGGAGAACTGGTTCCGGAACTCTTCCAAAAGGCGGTATTGTTTTTCAAAAAAGATCTTCCTGTCTGTTTCTCCGGCACCACAGATGAAGTTGGAGCAGCGAAGGGAGGATTCTACCCATCGTTTGATAACCTCAAATGTCTGCGGCTCTTTATGGAGAGTAGGATTGAAACCATGGGCGTAAAAAATACCCAGATTGAATTTATTACTCTCTACCAGATAGATATCGTTATACAGGGAAATATCGAAGCAAAAAACCTGGATCTCCTGACGGAAAGTAGCCCCATAGCCCTTCCTGCATATCTTCTCTACGGTAGCTAACATATCCTGGAGGTCATCAAGTACATATCTTAACTCCTGAGGTGTGATACAGCTTATCTTGCGGAAAAAAAGGAGCTCGCGTGTGAAATTCCGTATCATATCACCATCCACAATAAAGACCAGCCGCCGGAGGGTAGTAAAGGCCTCTGTGTATGCCTCTTTCACATCCCTGTATTCGTCCGGGAACTGAATTTCCGAAAGCGATCCGGGATGGAACGAACGGGTATTAAAATACAACCATCTGAGGTGGGCGAATTTCATCAGCCAATCATAATAATAGTAAGTGATAAGGGGCAGGCTTTTACAGATAGCCGTAAACCTGGAATTTGCAGCCTTGCCTGCCTCTCTGAAAATATCATGGACCGGTTTTGCAGAATATTTATAGTCTTGCTCCCGGAACCTATCATCGATGGCAAGAAGATTCACGGGAGAGCTGTAAACAGAGGTATGATCATCCAGCAAACTACCCAGCGGAATAGAGAGGGCATCGGAGATCTTAACAAGATCATCGACCGAGAAGTGGATTTCTCCTTTCAACTTGCGATATACGGAATGGGGTTTTATACCTAATATCTCTGATAATTGCCGGGCCTGGCTCTGGCCTTCCGGTAATTGCCCTTGCAAAGTTTTTTTAATCTATCAAGTAATTGTGGATAATCCATAGGT
>JAJPZL010000305.1 GCA_021204375.1 Bacteroides sp. | reverse complement strand
TTACCCTCATACTAACCTAAAATTTCAACTTTACATAGAAAAAGAAAATCTTTTTGGACCTGGATATACTCCTGTGCCGATCATTGACTTCTCAGGAGGTTCAGATCCTTGTAAAGGAACCCCATGAACTCTGAAAATTGGATGCAATCATCTTTTTTAACGGGTGCAACCATCTTTTCAGACAGTCAAAACAAGCAGAGCCCCGTGCACATTTTAACCCGCTGTGTGCGGAAATATAGAGGAAAAGCGTTAAATTTACCGCTCTTTATATAACTAACTTACAAGGACAGCATGATGAAAGCATTTGTATTCCCCGGTCAGGGTGCCCAGTTCTCAGGAATGGGAAAAGATCTGTATGAAAGTTCACCCCTGGCGAAAGAATTGTTTGAAAAAGCCAATGATATCCTGGGATATCGCATTACCGATATAATGTTCAGCGGTACTGATGAAGAGCTTCGCCAGACTAAAGTAACACAACCTGCCGTATTTCTTCACTCGGTGATCTCTGCTATCTGTATGGGCGAAGATTGTAAGCCGGAGATGACTGCCGGACACTCTCTGGGAGAGTTCTCTGCACTGGTAGTAGCGGGTGCCCTCTCTTTCGAAGATGGACTCAAACTGGTATATGCCCGTGCCATGACTATGCAAAAAGCTTGCGAGGTCACTCCTTCTACCATGGCTGCCATTCTGGGACTTCCGGATGAAAAAGTAGAAGAGATCTGTACTTCTATCACGGATGATGTTTGTGTACCGGCCAATTACAACAGTCCGGGGCAGATCGTGATCTCCGGTTCGATCTCTGGAATTGAAAAGAGATGCGAACGGATGAAGGCAGCAGGAGCCAAAAGAGTTCTTCCGCTGAAAGTAGGAGGTGCTTTCCACTCTCCGCTGATGGAACCGGCTAAAGTAGAACTGGCAGCAGCGATTGAAGCTTCTGAGTTTAAAACCCCGGTTTGTCCGGTTTACCAGAATGTGGATGCTCTTCCTCACACCGATCCTCAGGAGATTAAAAAGAACCTGATCGCCCAGCTGACAGCTTCGGTACGTTGGACACAGAGCGTAATGAACATGGTGGCAGACGGTGCGACTGATTTTACAGAGTGCGGTCCGGGAACCGTGTTACAGGGACTGATCAAAAAGATTGATAATACGGTAACGGCACACGGTATTTAATTTTACCGGTAGACACAAGTATGCGTCTACCGGGAGCGGTATTTTTCTATGGCTTTACGGGCCGATCCCTGTTCTAATAACAACCGGTTGGCTGCTTCGTAGCTGATTCCGAGCTCTTGGGCTACCATGCGGGTTCCCCGGTCTACCAGCTTGCTGTTGGTAAGCTGCATATTGACCATCCTGTTCCCTTTGACCCGGCCCAGTTTAATCATTACGGAGGTAGAGATCATATTGAGGATCATTTTCTGGGCGGTGCCGGACTTCATCCGGGAGCTGCCGGTTACATACTCGGGCCCTACTACCACCTCAATGGGTATCTCAACGGCTAAGGCCAGGGGCGATCCGGGATTGCCGGTAATGGCTGCGGTAAGGATGCCCTGCTGACGGGCTTTCTCAATAGCCCCGATCACGTAGGGAGTGGTGCCGGAGGCTGCAATACCGACCAGGGTATCTCCGGAGGTGATCTGATAGGTCTGGAGATCGTTCCATCCCTGCTCCCGCTGGTCTTCGGCATTTTCTACGGGGTTGCGGATGGCTTTGTCTCCCCCGGCGATCAGGCCGATCACCCAGGTAGGGGCATACCAAAGGTAGGAGGGATTTCGGAGGCATCAAGGATACCGAGGCGACCGCTGGTACCGGCTCCGATATAGAAGAGGCGGCCTCCCTGCTGCATACGGGGTACAAGCCTCTCTACCAGCCGGGTAATTGCGGGAATGACTTTTTGGACGGCTAAAGCAACCTTCTGGTCTTCCCGGTTGATATCGGTTAAGAGTTCTGCCACGCTCTTCTCTTCGAGGTGATCATACAGCGAGGGTTGTTCGGTTATTTTGATAAAATCCATGGTTTAACGGTTTAAATGGTAGGTAATAAGTCCCTGCATGTGGCTCTGCACAATTTTTCCCAGCCGTACACCGGTTTGGCAGGCGGCTTCCTGCAGGAGTTCCCGGTAGTGCCAGGCTATAGAGCCGGTACAGTGGAGGGGATGGTTGCGGTAATCATACTGGTAAATATTGCGGGTAAAGAAGGCTGTAAAAGCCTGTAAGGCTATACGGCGCAGTTCGGGCAGGGAGCTGTTCTCGGCGATGAACCGGGAGAGCCCTGCCAGAAAGCGGTTGGGGAAGGATTGGCGGTACACCCGGTCGATAATATCAGCGGGGGTCAGTCGGAAATATTCCAGAAATTGCTCCCGGATACCGGGGGAAAGTTGGTTCTTCAGGCAATCGCCTGCTAGGAGTTTCCCCAGGTGGACACCGCTGCCTTCATCGCCCAGGATAAAGACTAAGGGAGAGATATTCTGGACAATTTCGGTTCCGTCGTAATAGCAGGAGTTGGAACCTGTACCCAGGATAGCGGCAATGCCGGCTTCCCTCCCGCATAATCCCCGGGCAGCTCCTGCCAGGTCGCTCTCTACGAGCACCTCAGCATGAGGAATAGAAAGGGCAATGGCTTGTTGTACCACGGCTATTTTATCGGGAAAGGCGCAGCCGGCTCCGTAAAACCAGATGGTGTCGGGGATAAAATCTCCTAAGTGGGGAAGCAGTCCGGTGGCCACTTCGGCGGCAATCTCCTCCCGGGAGAGGAAATAGGGGTTAATACCTCCGGTCAGGATCTCCCGGGTAAGGCTTCCGTTCTCTACGAGTGCCCAGTGGGTTTTGGTAGAGCCGCTATCGGCAATGATCAATCGTTTATTCATGGTGCTGTTTTTTTTCGTAATCAGGTTCTATTCGTTGGTAGACCATCCAGGCGGCCAGGATGCCGAGGAGGGTGCAGAGGCATACCCAGGTAAAAAAGAGGGGATATCCGGTATGTTCCTCTATCCAGCCGGCTGCCATGCCGGGAAGCATTAGCCCCAGAGCCATAAAGCCGGTGCCTAAGGCGTAGTGGGCGGTCTGATGGTTTCCACGGGCTACGTACATCATGTAGAGTATATAGGCGGTAAAGCCGAAGCCGTAGTCTAATTGTTCTACCACGATGGAGCCGCCGATAAAAAATATGTTTTGGGTTTGCCCGGCTGCCAGGAAGATATACAGGACATCGGGCAGGTTAATAGCGAGTACCATGGGCAGGATCCATCGTTTAAAGCCGTGGCGGGATACCAGTACGCCTCCCAGGATGCCTCACAGCAGCAGGGCAACGACTCCCAGGGTACCATAAAGCAGCCCAAGGGTAGAGGTACTCAGGTTTAATCCTCCAGTACTTTCTGCTCCCAACAGAAAGGGAGTGGCTATTTTAACGAGTTGTGCCTCTCCCAGCCGGTAGGTAAGCAGGAAAAAGAGGATGAGCCCGATGTGCGGTTTTTTGAAAAAGGAGGCAAAGGTGCGGAAGAAGTCGCTCAGCAAAAGAGCAGGTGAGATATGCTCCCTGCCTCTGTCCTGCTCCGGACGGGGCAATACGACTTTGTGGTAAAGCAGACAGCCTATAAAGATAGCTGCCATGCAGTAAAAGGTTATGCTCCAGGCAAGCGGGATGTTACCTGCCAGGCGGGGAAAGAGTTTGCCCTCTTCCATCCATCCGGCACACATCACCAGTACTCCCTGGCCAAAGATAGTAGAAAGGCGGTAAAAGATGCTGCGGATGCCCACAAACCAGGATTGCTTCCCGGGATCCAGGGCCAGAAGGTAGAAGCCATCGGCTGCAATATCGTGGGTAGCGGAACTAAAGGCTACCAACCAGAAAAAGGCAAAGCTAAGCTGGATATAGTAGGGTGTGGGCAGGGAGAAGGCGATGCCGGCAAAGGCAGCTCCGATCAGGAGCTGCATGGCAATGATCCAGCGGCGGTTGCTCCCGATCAGGTCGACAAAGGGGCTCCACAGGGGCTTGATCACCCAGGGCAGGTAGAGCCAGCTGGTGTAGAAGGCAAGCTCGGTATTGGAGAGTCCCAGTTTGGTATACATCACTACGGCTACCGATACAACAGCGATATTGGGGAGTCCTTCGGCAAAATAGAGTGAAGGTACCCACCACCAGGGGGATCTTTTCTTGGGATTATTCATACATTTTTTCTATGTGGGAACCGGGATAATAGTGAGTAAGGATCTGGTTATAGGAGTAGCTCTCCTCTCCCATGACAGCGGCTCCGATCTGGCACAATCCGACTCCGTGTCCCCAGCCGGCTCCGGATAGGGTAAATGTACCGGGAAGCGGGCCTGTAAAGTTTGTACGGCTGACTGTAAAAGCGGAACTATAAAGGTGGGAGGTGGAGAGGATCCGGCGGATCTCAAGCTCCTTGCCTATGATAAGGGTACGCAGGGTACCTATAATTTTTAACCGGATGATGCGTCCGGAGCTTCCTCTTTCCAGCGGGACGAGGTTTATGATATCTCCTACCTCTACAGGAGTGCGGCTGTTGACCAGGGCGGCCAGTTCTGCCTGTGTATATTCGACCTGCCAGCGGAAAAAGCCAGCGGTTTGGCGATCGTACCGGTTGAGTACCCTGGAAAGGATCTCGTCGCTCTCTACGTTGCAGAAAGCGGGGGGCCGGCTGTGGATCCATCGTTCTGCCTCTTTTTCCTGGCGCAGGTCGGGGAAGTCGCTGTTTAGTTTCCAGTCTCTTTTTCCGGTGAGATAGGGATAAGAGCGATCTTCCCAACAGGTGGCATACTCTTCGAGGGCTCCTCCGCAGCATTTGGAGAAACGGGCATCGCAGATAGCTGCTCCGTACCGGAGTACCTCTCCCCGGGTAGCGGCTACTGCCTGGCGGGCTCCGGCAGAGAGAATACGGGTAATGCCCTGGTAACGCTGGCAATGGTCGTCGGCGCATACATCAAAGAGGGTATGTTCCTGTTTATCGTACCAGCGGATATAGGTTGTTCCTGTTTCAGGCAGGTTTTCCGGTTGGTGCAGGGTTGCCTCCTCCCGGTTGGTTGCTAACTGGGACAGGAGCCAGTTCCGGAAGATCACAGCGTGGCTTTTGAGAAACTCCGGCGAGGCGGTCGCCTTCATCTCCGAGGAGATGGCACTCTCTAAGTAGCTTTCTACCCCGATCCGGTTGATCGCCTGTAGGGTCTCATCCGCTACGATCACCTGCAAAGCTCCTTCAAAGCGTTGATCTTCCTGCTGCTGCCAGTGAAAACCCAGTCCGATAGTTATCTCTTTGAGTTCAAAGAAAGAGTGTTCATCAACAGGTTCAAACAGAAGCTCCTGGTAGTGCGCTCCCTGCCAGGTGATGGCTCCCTGCCTGATCTGCATGTGTTGGACTCCTTCTATCTGCCGGCCGCCTGTCTGGTAGCGGCCATGCAGGGCTATAATGATACGGGGACTCCGTAAAATGCCAACGCGAATTATCGGTTCTCTTTCCATGGCTACTCTTTGTTTTTCAGGGTTACATCGCTATAAGCTTCCCGGATGATAGCTTCGGTGATCGTGTGGAAATCTTCTTCCCGGGGCAGAATCAGTACGCCTGCCATATCGACCACTCCGGGGCTGATGAGCATATCTTTTCCATCGGGACGGTAAAAGTGCCGGGGACGGTGCCGGCTGCGTGGGAACAGGGTGAGGATCCACTCTCCTGCTTCGTACCAGCACGCTAAGTTCGTAGCGGGTTCTATATCTTCCTCCCGGATGGGAAGGGTATGGTATAGTTTTTCAAAGAGGGTTTCCAGCTCTTCTTTGACGGAAGCCCTGAGTACCCAAAGGGTTCGGAGATATTCGCTGTAATTGATCAGCATGACGGTATCCTCTTTGTCGCGCTCTGCAATGCCACACTGCTTCCACTCTTTTTGTACGGGAAGGATACCTCCGGGAATGGCCTGGAAATGGAAATGGTCGGGTGCGGAGGCACCACTGGCAGGGCCATTGTAAAGGATAACAAACGGTTGCAGGGCTTGTGCCAGGGTAAGCATCTCTCCTACCCGTCCCGCTATCTTCTGGGGGGCATGTGCCCGGTCGGGAAGAGTAAAGTGGTATGGGAAAATGGGATAAGGGTTCACTAAGATCTCGTACCGCTCTCCAAAGGGAAGAGCGTGCTGCTCAGGGGGCCTGTTCTCCCTGCACAGGAAACAGGGACGACGGCTGATGGAGGTGGCATCTACTTTGGCACCGGAAGAGCGGATTCTTTCGGGATTGAACTGTACTTCTACCGTGGCTCTCCCAATCCGGAAAGTACGGTTCTGAACGTTTTGCAGCTGCCGGTAATGGGCGGCTACCAAGGGCCACTCCTATAGTTGCCGGCGGAAAAATTCCCGGAGGGTATCAGATTTTATCTCCATATTCGTTTCTCTTTTTATTTAGGGCTATCCGGGCAGTAAGTTCCCAGGTGCGGATGCGGTCTTTGTAGGTATTGTAACGGTTGATCGTTTCTATATTCAGGGAGGCGTCTGAGTTGTCTTCCCACCGGCGGCAGAGATAGATCACTTCGTAGATGCGTCCGATCCGGTACTCCCGGGATATTCTCAGCGCCACTGCATAATCTTCTCCGTAACTGGTATTGGGCAGGCGGATTTCCCGGAGAAGGGGGGTATAGAAGGCCCGGGGAGCACCCAGCCCGTTAATCCGGAAGGCGTTGTTGGGTCCGTTACCGGGTGTCCATTCCCGGTGGTCAATAATACCGGGCGGGATCATCCGCAGGGTAAAGTCGGTCATCATATAGATGCCTACCACCATGGCACACCGCTCTTTGTAGAAGGTATCTCGTATTTTCTGCAGGGTTGTTTCGTCTTTATACCGGTTGTCACTATCGAGTTGCACGGTAAATCGGCCGCAGGCAGGATGAAAGAGTGCGGTATTCCAGCAACCGCCTATGCCGAGGTCGCTGCGGTCAGGGATCAGGTGCAGGAGGCGGGAGTCTGCACTATATTGCCGGATGATCTCTGTAGTGCCGTCCGTAGAGTGGTTATCGACTACGATCAGGTTAAAAGGGAAGTCGGTTTGCTGGGATAGTACCGAACGGATGGCCTCTTCAATAGTACGGGCCCGGTTACGGACGGGTATAATGACGGATACTTTCCGGGCAAAGTCTCCTTGTTCCGGATCTATCTCTTTAAAAAGAGGTTCCAGGTAGGCTCCTATTGCTTTCAGGTGACGGGTACAGGCCTGCTCCATTTCAATCTGTACCGCCCTGTTCTTCGGGTCTACATAGTCGAACATTTTCTCTTCTGCTCGGCGGTTGTCCTCTTCTACCTCGGTATATAGGTATTCATTGATATGTACCAGGGGAGCCTCCTGCGATAGGTTGAGCCGCAGGGCATAGAGGGCTGCAAACCGGTACTCATCCTCCAGACGGGCAACAACCTGTCTGAGGAAACGGGTGTTGTAGAGAAGCAGGGAGCCGAAGTTAAAATCGTCCCGCAGGCTGCCCGGCTGATAATCGATCAGAGGGGTAGCAACTCGCTCCTCTCCTTTTTGCCGGTAGTGGTCGGCATAGACCATTCCGGCTCCTGAATCCTGTAGCACATCGTACATCCGTTCCAAGGCAAAAAATCCGGGAACCAGTGGGGTGTACCGAGTATAGAGCAGGGTGGAGTGGGTATCGGAACGGGCTGCGATGGCTTTGATCGTGGCAGCGGAGGTAAGGGAGTCTACGGGTAGTTTTTCGCAGCCTTCTACTTCCCCGGCTGTGGGAAGGGTCTCCAGCAGGTATATTTTATGGACCAACTCCGACTCCCGTAAACGGGCTACCGTCTCTTCTACTGGTTGTCCGGCAAACGGGATAAAACAGGTTATCTTTTTCTTCATACGGTTCTTTCTTTTTTTTGTAAAAGCCACAATCCTATGCAGGTAAAGAGGGCGTTGAATATAAGAAGTTCATAACTGAATACATAGCTGTTAAACCACTTTTCGGAATTCTTTTGAAGGATCAGACAGAGAAGGGGCGAAAGCAGGGCTACTAAAGGGATATATTTATCGTACACTTTTTTTGTAAAGATGCCAAAGGCAAAGAGCCCCAGGATAGGCCCGTAGGTATAGCTGGCCAGGGTATAGACTGCATCAATGACACTGGTGTTGTTGAGCCGGTTTATTACTATAATGACAATTCCCATCATCAGGGCCATTGAGAGCTGGACCCGCTGACGGAGTTTTTGTACGGCTGCTTCGTCTTTATTCTTTATGCCCAGTACATCGACGGTAAAGGAGGTGGTGAGGGCGGTCAGGGCGGAGCCGGCGGCTGAATAGGCGGCGGCCACCAGTCCGATCACAAAGAGGATGCCTACCACAGGGGGGAAATAGCCTCCGGTAGCGATCAGGGGAAAGAGCTCGTCGGATTTGTCTGGCAAAGGCAGGGCGTTCCGGTCCATAAAGGTGTAGAGGAGTACCCCCAGCATCAGGAACAGCAGGATCACTACAAACTGGCACAGTACACTGACTATCATATTTTTACGGGCATCAGCCGAATTGCGGCAACTCAGGTTGCGCTGCATCATATCCTGGTCGAGCCCGTTGGTGGCGATCATGGTGAAGACACCGGCCAGGAACTGTTTGAAAAAGAATCGGCGGTCGTTGATATCGTCAAAGAAGAAGATGCGGGAATCGGGGTTGTCAAAGATGGTATTTAACATGCCGGTAAAGCTGAGTTGCAGGTTGCCGAAGATATAGTAGATGGTGAGGATCACGGAAACGATCAGGCAGCAGGTTTTGAAGCTATCGGTCCAGATAAGCGATTTGACACCTCCCCGGAAGGTATAGAGCCACACCACAATGACGGTTAGCAGTACATTGAGTACGAAAGGAAGCCCGAAAGGCTGGAAAACCAGTAGCTGGAAAACGATACAGACCAGGAAGAGGCGTACGGAGGCTCCCAGCATTTTGGAAATAAATAAGAACCAGGCACCGGTTTTATAGGTGGAGATGCCAAAACGCTGCTCCAGGTATTCGTAGATAGAGACTAAGTTGAGGCGGTAAAAGAGGGGTACCAGTAGATAAGCAATGATCAGCTGTCCGATAATAAAGCCGAGTACCATCTGCAGGTAGGAGAAGCTACCGGCCGCTACCATACCGGGTACGGATACAAAGGTAACGCCTGAAATGGTAGAACCGATCATGGCAAAAGCGACTACATACCACCTGGATTTACGGTTACCGACAAAGAACCCCTGGTTATCGGCCCGGCGGCCTGCTATCCAGGAGATGACGAAAAGAAGGGCAAAATAGATGAGAATGGTTACAACAACGGCTAACGGACTCATACGGGTGTTTTGGTTCCAAATTTACTATTTTATTTGAAAACGCCTGCCCCCCTTGTATAGTTTGTTGGGAAGGGGAAAAGAAAATAGGTTATAAAGGATGGGCTGAAGGCCCAAACGATTTTAGCCCGGGGGTTCAACTCCGGGTGGTAATAATCATCGGAGAAGAGTTCTGAAAGAACGGCCGGTGAGGCTAAAGGATAGACCGGTTTTACCCCAGAGGATTCTCCTCAAGATACCATTGGTAGAAATTACGGATTCCTTCCTGTATTGATATGGAGGGCTTATACCCGTAATCTTTTTCTAAGGAGGTGGTATCGGCATAGGTAGTAAGTACATCTCCGGGCTGCATTTCCCGGAAGTTCTTCACCGCGGTTTTTCCGGTCACCTCTTCTATCGTACGGATAAAATCCATCAGTTGTACGGGGGAAGAGTGGCCAATGTTATAGACCCGGCAGGGAAGATCGCCCGTAGGGGGAGCGGCAAAGATTATTTTTTCGAGTCCGGCTACAACATCGTCTATATAGGTAAAGTCGCGTTGCATGGCTCCGTTATTAAATACCTGGATAGGCTTCTCTTCCAGGATGGCTTTCATAAAGAGGAATGGGGCCATATCGGGACGACCCCAGGGACCGTATACGGTAAAGAAGCGTACACCGGTAGCGGGGATCTTAAAGAGGTGGCTATAGGCGTGGCAGAGAAGTTCGTCTGCCTTTTTGGTAGCTGCATAGAGGCTGGCAGGAGCGTCTGTCTGATCGCTCTCTGTATAAGGGACTTTAGTATTTAACCCGTATACACTGCTGGAGCTGGCATAGATAAGGTGGGAAACGGGATACTGTCTGCAGGCTTCCAGGATATTGATAAATCCGGTGATATTGGATTCTATATAGGCATCGGGATTCTCTAAGGAGTAACGTACCCCGGCCTGGGCAGCGAGGTGGCAGATAGTGTCAAATTTCTCTTCGGCAAAGAGGGTAAACAGTGCTGATTTATCGGCTATATCCATCCGGACAAAGCGGAAGGCCGGATAAAAGGAACTTTTTACGGGCGAAGAGGTGATTCTCCCCTCTTCTATACCCAATTGCCGGAGGCGACCGTACTTGAGGGTAACATCGTAGTAGGAATTGAGGTTATCCAATCCGACTACTTCTGCTCCTTTTGCGAACAATGCTCCGGCCAGGTGGTATCCAATAAATCCGGCGGCACCGGTTATCAATATTTTCATAATGCGTTACTTTGTTAAATCAATGACCCAATGTTTACCGATACGGTATTTTTTATCTTGTTTCTCTACAAACTCTGCCAACGTCTCTTCCCGTGCCACATGTTTGGTCCTGAGGAAAAGAATACCGGGAGTGAATTCGTTATCGGTTATCTCTTCCAATGTGAGTGGGACCGGATCTTTTCCGAGGTAAACATCCATATTCTCGGCCCGGGCTACTTTATAATAGTAATAGACAGCTTCTTTATCGCCTTCCGTCAACTCCAACGATTTTTTAGTGATCTCTCCATAACCCAGAAAAGAGTTTATTTCTGTTATATTAAAAGAGAAGAAGAAGATCGATAATAGAAATCCCCAGGCCAGGAGAGTAATACTTTTACCCTCTCGCTTCTTAATCAGGGAGAAGATAGCCCAAACAGAGAAAAGAAAAAGAGTACAGAGTGCCAGGTAGGTCCAGATAGTACGATATAATTCGTAGGCGGAACCCTTGAGAATAAAACAACCGGCCGGTAAGACAAGCGACAGGATAAAGGCCGGAACTCCAATCCCGATATTGACTACCTGTCTGTTTTTGAGCCGGGGAATCAGCATCCAGGTAAGATAGGCCAGAAAAGGGAAGACCGGCAACAAATAAATTTCAATTTTACTACTGATAAGCGAAAGGGTAACAAAAGTAGCTGTTATAATAGTGAGAAAGAATTGTTCCAGGTTGGTACGGATCTTGTCCTGCCGGATAGCTGCACCAATCACGAGTACGTATAACAACGACCAGGGAGCCACCGAATACCAATACCTTACCATATAGTAGTAAAAGGGTTCTTTATGATGAAAAGAGTCAACGGCCCGGTTTACCGTCTGATTGAAAAGCAGGTTGTGCAGATATTCGGGACCACCTTCCAGAAAAACTCCACAGAACCAGAGGAGACAAAGCGCAAGGATTACACCCCAGGTTCTCCATCCCCATACCATTCCGATGAGTCTCCATTGGCATTTTATGACCAGGAAAGAGAGGGTGGAGACCAGTGGAATTAAGATACCCATAGGACCTTTGGTAAAAAGGGCCATAAAGATAAGCAAGGGAAAGAGGTAAAAATTTCGTTTGGAACGGTTCCCCTGGTAGATACGGTAAAAGCTATAGAGTGCGGCTACAATGAACATACACATCACAATATCCATACGCAGCATAATGGAGGTACCTGTATAAAAAAGGCTGGTTATCAGCATCAGCCCGGCAGGCCATACCGGACCGGGAACGGCTTTCTCCCGGGTTACCCACCGGTTTAGTATCCAGATGGTGGTTAAGGAGGAGAAGATGGAGAGCAACTCTAAAGCGAAAATAGAGTGTTTACCCAGCAGGGTCTTACACAACATAATATACCAGAAATAGAGGGGCGGCTTATCGGCATAGGGTATTTCCTGGTTTGTAAAGCTTAAGAACTTATTTAATTCAAGAGCTTCATCGGCAATACTGAGGTAGCGTAGTTCATTCATCGGATTAAAGTCTCTCCCCAGAAAAAGAGGTACCATCAGTAAGAATATACCGGCATACGGCCAGTATTTAT
>JAJPZL010000233.1 GCA_021204375.1 Bacteroides sp. | reverse complement strand
CTCATATATAGTTAATTACAGTAAATGTTAACGATTTATTCCGGACACCAGTACAAATATGCGCCTCTACTTATATTTTGAAGACCAATACACCGGCTGTGGGAATCGTTGTTTCTCCGACTAAGGCTTTTGCTCCCGCAGGAAGGTTGAATGCATACGGCTGGTCTGAATAATTCATCACGATACCAAAACCGTTGCGGTATTCGAGGGTAATCCCATAGGGCAGATCCATCACCGGTGTATTCAGTTTATTATAAAGTTTAATTAACAGATCTTTTTCCAGTGAACCATCCTGAGAATCGACTCCTACATACGTAATAGTACCTTTACCCAGGTTGCGGGTAGTAATGGCCAGCTTTCCTTCGTAAAACTCTTCCGTATAGGTAGCCCATACTTCGGAGTCTTTTCTCGGGGCCAGTATTTCTCCCCAGGTATTCCAGGGATAACGTTTCCCGTCCATAATTACTACTCCGGGATCGTTGAGTAATAACAGATCGAAGAAATCCAACCGGTTTCCGGTTAGTTCATCGATCAGGAAGCCGAAAGGAGCTTCAAAGAGTCGCCCGTAACGATCTTTTTGTCCGGTACGGCAGGTCAGCACCAGATTGCCTCCCTGCTGCACATAGCTGATCCAGCGATTTACCAACTCTTTGTTGGCCAATTGATAAGCCGGGGCGATCATAACCGGATATTCGTTAAAATCTTTATCTTCGTAAATAAAGTCTACCGGTGCCCCAAAGGATTTCAGAGTGCGATAATACTTTTCAATATGTTTTTCTGTATTCCAGGTTGAATTTTGTTTCTGACGTTGGATGCTCCAGGCATTCTCGTGATTAAAGAGGATCACCGTACGACGGGCGAGATAATCGGCCGGTTTTGTTTCGCGGGGAGCGTACTCTTTACGCAGAAGGGCGATCTCTTTCATGAACTGCTCAAACTCTCTTCCGCCCGGTGTTACGGTCACTCCATCCGTACCTACGATCCCATAATGATACTGTTCGGTTCCATAGAGTGGCTGGCGATAGCGATAGGTACAGGTAAAATCACTGCCGCCGGCAAATACGCTCCATAACCACAAACGTACTGCTCCCGGCAGGGGCTGTGGGTTGATACTTCCCCAGTTCACCTGTCCGGGTTGTAGTTCCATTACTCCGTATGTTCCCTGGAAAGGGCGGAAAAAATCGTTTGCCCAGGCGATGCGTAAAGGATTCCCGACCCTGTAATCCCGGCGACCGATCCCTTCGTTATCCCCGTAAACCATATAACGGGTATAGCACTGAAAATCCAGCTCTTTTGTTTGTCCGATATGTCCGTGTTCATAATCGGGAATAAAGTTGGTAATGATCCACTAGTCTTTGGCATGTTTCCGGATCACTCGGTACTGCTCATCCAGAAAAGAAGTCGTTTGCAAGGCTGCAAAACGACGGTAATCCAGTATCTGGTGATGGTTCATAAACATCTGCCGCAACTTCGGAAGAGTAATATCGTCAAAGGTGCTGTAAAGTTCGCTCCAGAAAGCAGTTCCACACGCATCATTCAATGCATGGATATCATTATTATATTTCTCCCGGAGGAACTCCCGGAAACCAGCTTCGGCGGCCGGATTATAATCGAATTGTACATCGGGTTCATTGTCCAGCTGCCAACCGATAATGCGGGAGTCATTGCCATAATGTTCTGCCAGCTTCTCAATCATTCTGTACGAGAGTTCCCGGTAGAGAGGAGAGGCAAAAGAGGCGTGGTGCCGGGCACCATGATCCAATACGGTACCATCCTCCAGCCGGATCAGTATTTCCGGATACTTCCGGCTTAACCAGACGGGCGGAGTAGCCGTAGAGGTACACATGACTACTTTTAACCCGTATTTATCTGCCAGGGCTACTGCGCAGTCCAGCCAGGCAAAATCATAAACACCTTCTTCCGGTTCCAGCTGAGCCCAGGCAAATTCTGCAAAATGGGTAAACTCAAATCCCAGTTCACTCATCTGTTTGAAATCCCGCTCCCATTGGCTTTCCTCCCAGTGTTCCGGATAGTAATAGACCCCTGTGAGAGTCAGGTCCTGATCGTTGAACTACCCCTTTACTTCCCGGGCATTTCCGGTAAACCGGAACAGATAGAGAAAGGTAAATAGCAGGATATATATTTTTCTTTTCTTCATGGTATTGGTGTGAGATAAAGTAGCGGATTATTTGCTATTCTTCAGTAAGTTATCCAGTACCTCTTTTTTTACGGTAAAGGCTGTTCCGTGACGGGTACCCGAAGGAAAAGATACCTGGTCGGATACATCCTCCCAATTTATACGATCGCATGTGCGGACTGCCCCGTATTTCTTTTCCCGGTATTTATCGAAATATACATAGATATAATCATCTACGATCAGCGGGGCGGGCCCTTCTGCCCAGTAATCTCCTGTAATAGGAGCCGATACTTCTGTGGGGAATCCTTTCTGAATATTATCTGTTTTTGTGACCCGGATATTCTTTTCCGGAGGATTGGAATTTTCATTCTTTACTACCATGATCAGTGTACCGTCCTGGTCTTTCACAATAGCAGCATCAATCACACTAAAGTCGGGATCAAAGAACATCTTCGTCTCTGAGAACTTTTTGAAGTCTTTTGTGGTCACATAGTATATCCGGTGATTGAGTCCTTTTTCCGATTCGCTGGTGGGCACCTCTTTGTGGCGACCCGGTATAGTGGTTGCCCAGAAAATATAGAATGTTCCGGAAGGTTCGTCGTAGAAAAGTTCCGGTGCCCAGGTGTTATTTGCTTCCGGTTCGTGTACCATCACCGGAATGATCTCCTGCTCCGACCAGTTTATCAGGTCTTTCGAAGAGGCATACCCGATCACGCGGTCTGTCCAGCTAACCGTCCATACCATGTGGAAAGTACCGTTCGGACCCTGGTAAATACTTGGGTCGCGCATCAGGCTATCTTTTCTAACCGCAGGAGTAAGATAAGAGCGATCTCCGTTGAGGGCTTCCCATTTCAGGCCGTCCAGGCTATAGGCCAGATGGAGTCCATCCTTGCTATCTCCTTTGAAATAAGAAAAAAGATAAACATTTTCCTGTGCCGGCAGGCTGGTCATGCAGAGGAATAAGAGGTACAAACAGGTTATGATCTTTTTCATGGTAGTGGTATGTTTTTAAATATTACTACTGATTTTTCTACAAAGATAAGGGCAACTTTTGCAATATGGAATAGGAAATTAGGAGAATAAATGTCTGGAATGACATTTCGCTGTATTTTCGTACAAATCCTTCCCAAACCGAATCCTGGGATACGAAATTCTATCTTTATGTACGGCTATCTATTTAGAAGGAGGGTGAAACCGCCTAATTTAGCCCACTGAACTATAACACTTACATACTATTATGAACAGAATTCTTTGTGCGGTTTTACTGATCTGGCTCTCCGAAACGGCAGGAGCACAAAAAAGTATAGATCTTTCGGGAAGATGGAATCTCCGGCTGGATCGTAACTATGCAGATGTAGAAGAGAGATGGTTTGCGAAAACTCTGAACGACGATACCATTCATCTTCCGGGGTCCATGCCTGAAAAACTAAAAGGCGATCCGGTCAGTGCAGATACAAAGTGGACAGCCAGTCTCTACGATAGTTCTTATTACTTCAATCCCTATATGGCTAAATACCGGGTGGAAGAGAATTTTAAAGTACCTTTCTTCCTGACTTCCGACCGGCATTATGTAGGAGTAGCCTGGTACCAGAAGGAGATCGAAATTCCACGATCCTGGCGCGGCGAACGAATTGTCTTCTCCATGGAACGCCCCCATATTGAAACCACCGTATGGATCAATGACCAGGAAGCCGATATGCAAAACTCTCTCTGTGTTCTCCATGTCTATGATATTACCCAACTGGCTTCTTCCGGAAAATGCCGGATCACCGTTCGGGTGGATAACCGTATCAAAGATATTGATGTAGGGCCTGATTCACACAGTATTACCGATCATACGCAGGGTAACTGGAGCAGTATTGCGGGAAAAATAGAACTTACAGCCATTCCTAAAACCTATTTTGAGGACATTCAGGTGTATCCGGATGTGACTTATAAAAAAGCAGTGGCCCGGATGGCTGTCCGTTCTCTGGCTTATAAAAATGCTCCTGTAACCATTACTCTTTCTGCGGAAGCTTTTAACTCTCCCCACTCTCATTCTGTCGCTCCTGTGTTACAGACTATTCATTTATCAGGTGGAGAGATCCATACGGAGATGGAACTTGAGATGGGAGAAGGAATGCTTACCTGGGATGAATTTGATCCTGCTCTTTATAAACTCACTGCCCGTCTGGAACAAGGTGGAAAAAGTGAGGTAAAAGAGATCCGGTTCGGTATGCGTGAATTCACTATACAGGGCAAATAGTTCTATGTAAATGGCCGTAAAACTATGTTGCGGGGTACCGTAGAGAATTGCGATTTCCCGCTTACCGGGTATGCACCGATGGATGTAGAGTCCTGGGAGAGAGTGTTCCGTATCTGTAAGAATTACGGCCTGAACCACATACGTTTCCACTCTTTCTGTCCGCCCGAAGCAGCCTTTATCGCAGCCGATCTGGTGGGATTCTACCTGCAACCCGAAGGTCCCAGCTGGCCTAACCACGGTCCGAGGCTGGGAATGGAACAACCCATTGACGAATACCTAATGGAAGAGACCATCCGTCTGACCAAAGAGTATGGTAACTATGCCTCCTATTGTATGCTGGCCTGTGGCAACGAACCGGCCGGCCGCTGGGTAGCCTGGGTAACCGACTTTGTAGAGTATTGGGAAAATACCGATCCCCGCCGGGTCTATACCGGAGCCTCTGTCGGAGGAGGCTGGCAGTGGCAACCCCGTAATCAGTACCATGTAAAAGCCGGAGCACGCGGACTGACCTGGTCGTGGAGTCGTCCCGAATCAGAATCTGATTACCGGGCCCGTATCGGTACTGTACGACAGCCGTTTATCTCTCACGAAACCGGGCAGTGGTGTGTATTCCCCAACTTCAATGAAATACGAAAGTACGAAGGGGCTGTCAATAAAGCCAAAAATTTTGAGATATTTCGGGACCTGCTTACCAATAACAAGATGGGAGATAAAAGCTATGACTTTATGATGGCTTCCGGTAAGTTACAGGCACTCTGCTATAAGCATGAGATAGAAAAAACGCTTCGTACCCCCGATTATGCGGGCTTCCAGCTTTTAGCACTGAATGATTATTCCGGCCAGGGGAGTGCCATTGTAGGGCTTTTAGACGTTTTCTTTGATGAAAAGGGATATATCAGTGCCGAAGAGGTACGCCGTTTTTGTAGTCCGACGGTTCCACTGGCCAGGATCCCTAAGTTTGTATATACTACTAATGAAACCTTTACGGATGCACTGGAAGTCGCTCATTTCCATAAAGCTCCCCTTCAGGCAGCCCGTACCCTCTATACCCTTACAGATCCCTACGGCAAAGTATATGATCAGGGAGAAGTGAGTGTAAAAGATATCCCGATCAGTAACAATTTTAACTTAGGAAATGTTAATTTTGTCCTAGCAGATATCCCTGCACCACTTAAACTGAATCTGGAAGTACGGATTGAAGGGACCGATGCGGTCAATGACTGGGATTTCTGGGTATATCCTCAGGAAGTGACTATTGACAAAGGAGAAGTGTACGTAACCGATACACTGGATACTAAAGCCGTTTCAGTACTCCGGGAAGGTGGAAATGTGTTGATCACAGCCGGTGGTAAGATCACTTACGGTAAGGATGTAGTACAATACTTCACACCTGTTTTCTGGAATACCTCCTGGTTTAAGATGCGACCTCCGTATACAACCGGTATATGGCTGAATGACTATCATCCGTTGTTCAGGAACTTCCCCACAGAGTATCATAGTAACCTGCAATGGTGGGGACTGCTCAACCGGGCACAGGTAATGATGTTTACCGACTTCCCGGACAATTTCCAGCCGATCGTTCAAAGCATTGATACCTGGTTCCTGAGCCGTAAGATCGGTATGCTTTTTGAAGCTAACGTTTTAAATGGTAAATTAATGATGACGACCATGGATCTGCAGGGCGATCCTGAAAACCGGGTAGTAGCCCGGCAACTCTATAAATCGATCCTGGAATATATGAATTCGGATGATTTCCGGCCCCTGCACCGGCTGGAGACCGAAGTGATCGGTAATCTCTTTACTAAGATCGCTCCTCCGGTAAATACTTTCACCCAGGATTCACCGGACGAACTCAAACCCAAACAAGGCGACACAGGCATATAAATAATAACAATTAAATTTTTGAAGCATGAAGAAATATGGATGGGTAGTGTCATGTACGCTGTTACTGGCAGCATGTACTCCAAAGGAGGATTACCTCTTTCGTTATACCTATGACGGTGGGGAGGAGATAAAAATAACTGCGGAAAATATCTATACTCCCGAAAAGAGATTTGGTTTTGACCGGGAGACTCTAGCCGGGGGAGACGATCCCTTCTACTTTTCGGTAGATGTTCCGGATGGTAACTATAAGGTTACCCTGGAGATCGGTTCTAAGAAAGATGCGGGCAGGACTACCGTACGGGGAGAATCGCGCCGTCTTTTCTTTAACGACCTGCATACGGCAAAAGGAGAGATCATTACCCGTACTTTTGTGATCAACAAACGGAATACCCTGATTGGCGACGGTGAAGAGGTAAAGATCAAACTCCGGGAACGCAGTAAACTGAACTGGGATGATAAACTGACACTGGAATTTAACGGGGTAGCTCCCCGTCTTCGTTCCCTGAAGATAGAGAAAGCAGAAGATGTTATTACTCTGTTTCTTTGTGGTAACTCCACGGTAGTAGACCAGGATAATGAGCCGTGGGGTAGCTGGGGACAGATGATCACAGCTTTCTTTGACGATCGTGTCAGTGTAGCCAATTATGCCGAATCCGGCGAGTCTGCCAATACTTTTATCGGTGCGAAGCGGTTGAAGAAAGCTCTTACCCAGATGAAACCGGGAGACTATATTTTTGTAGAGTTCGGACACAACGATCAGAAACAGAAAGGGCCCGGTAAAGGTGCTTATCTCTCTTTTACGGAGAGTCTGAAAGAGTTTATTGCCGCTGCCCGTGAAAAAGAGGCAAACCTGGTATTTGTAACTCCCACCCAACGCCGCCGGTTTGATGAGGAAAGAAAGATCGTGGATACGCACGAGGATTATCCTGATGCTATGCGGAAACTGGCTGCCGACGAATATATTCCTTTGATCGACCTACACGCCATGACCCGTACACTTTACGAAGCCATGGGAGTCGAAGAGTCAAAAAATGCCTTTGTGCACTATCCGGCCGGAACCTATCCCGGACAGACAGAAGTTCTGGCCGATAATACCCATTTTAATACATACGGAGCTTATCAGATCGCTCAATGTGTGGTTGAAGGGATGAAAGCGGCCGGCCTGGAAATTACAAACTATCTTCGTACCGGTTATACCGGATTTGACTCGGCTCAACCTGATGCCCTTGAAACATTCCACTGGGATGAATCTCCTTTTGCGGAAGTAGAAAAACCGGACGGTAACTAAGCTTGTTAATATAAACAGGACATGGATTATAATATGAGAAAAATTTTATCAGCGGTATTAGTTCTGGCGTGCATGGTTGCGTGTATTACTCCTGCTACTACCCCAAAAGATGACATCCCTTCGTTCAGTTGGGTCGATAGTGAGATCAAACCCGACCTCTCCTGGGCAAAGGAAGTAGGGGCTACGCTCTTTCCGGGCGAGACCCCCTATAAGGTAAATGATTACGGTGCGGTAGGAGATGGTAAGACCCTTAATACTCAATCCATTCAGAATGCGATTGACAGTTGCAGCCTGAAAGGAGACGGTACGGTAGCATTTAATCCGGGTACTTACCTGATAGGCGCCCTCTTTCTCAGGGAAGAGGTGAATCTCCATCTGGGTAAGGATGTAATCCTTCTGGCCAGTACGGATATAAATGATTATCCTGAATTTGAGTCCCGTGTGGCCGGCATCGAAATGATCTGGCCGGCAGCTGTGATCAATGTACTGGAACAAAAGAATGTAGCTGTTTCCGGAGAAGAGCTGATTGATTGCCAGGGAAAAGTCTTCTGGGACAAATACTGGGAGATGCGTAAGGAGCATGAAAAAGAGAAACTACGCTGGATCGTAGATTATGACTGCAAACGGGTACGGGGTATCCTGGTGTCGGGATCGTCTCAGGTAACATTGAAAGATTTCACTATTATGCGGACCGGCTTCTGGGCCGTACAGGTACTCTATTCCACATATTGTACAGTGGAGAGGGTTACCATTAATAACAATGTAGGAGGACATGGCCCCAGTACCGATGGAATTGATATAGACTCTTCCTCCTATAGTCTGGTAGAGAATTGCGATATTGACTGTAACGACGATAATATCTGTATCAAAACAGGGCGGGATGCCGACGGTCTCCGGGTGAATCGTCCTACCGAGTATGTAGTAATACGCAATAATGTAGCCCGTAAGGGTGCCGGTCTTATTACCTGTGGTAGTGAAACTTCGGGTAGCATCCGCCACATATTAGGTTATAATCTGAAAGCTTATGGAACGTCGTCCGCACTCCGGCTTAAATCGGCTATGAACCGCGGTGGGACCGTAGAACATATATATATATATATGGATAATGTGGTAGTAGACAGTGTCCGGAATGTATTGGCAGCCGACCTCAACTGGAATCCGAGTTACAGTTATTCCGAACTTCCTGAAAAATTCCACGGAAAAGAGATACCCGACCATTGGAAAGTAATGCTTACTCCGGTAGAACCTCCCGAAAGAGGTTATCCCCGTTTCAGAAATGTCTATATGTCGAATGTACGGGGTAAACATGCGCAGCAGTTTGTTTCTGCCTCCGGCTGGAACGATTCTTTGCGACTGGAAAACTTCCATCTCTTTAATTTTGAAGTAGAGGCACAATCGGCAGGTAAGATTGTCTATACGGATAACTTCCACCTGCGGGAGAGGCGGCTGCGGATAGCGGATGGCAGTGAAATAGATCTGGAACACAACACCCGGTTAACAGCCGATATCAGCTATGAATAAAAAGTTATGGATAGCAGCAAGCGCTCTGTTCCTGCTGCTATCCGTCTCCCGGGCCGGTAATCAGGGAGATTTCTCCATATCTCTTTCCGGAACATTTGCCGATCCGGTAGTACTTGCCTGTCGTACGCCCCAATTCTCTTTCCATGTGCCGCATATAGCCGGGAATCTCCGGTTGGGAGTAGTTACCCCGGAGGCAGCTGTATGGGGAGAGGAATTGGAAAATGTAACCTTGCAGCAGGGGGATGAGCAACTCCTGTATATCTTAAAAGACTCTTCCGTTCTGGGAAAAGGTACTATAACCGTGCGGGTGGCTGCACTTTCGGATACCAAAGGAGTAGTAATGGAGATAGAAGGAGAGAAACTGCCCCCTTCCGTTTCTCTCTTCTGGGCATTCGGCGGATGCCTGGGAAAAGTGCTGCACAATAAACAGGAGAGTTCCCTGAGACCTGAATATTGCCTTTACAATGTATTCAGTATAGAAGGTGGTACTTTTACTGCTTATTACGGAGAAAGTATGGCACTGAAAGTATTCCGGGGTATTACTCCTATGGAGGCTAATATCCGGTTATCAGATGCCCGTAGACAGCGTTCCGTACAGGAGTTCCATCAATCAGGTAAAATAACCGACGCTCCTGCACTGACGGCTACTCTTCCTCTTCCCAACGGAAAAAAGTTCTATCTCTGTTTTCACACGCCTCACCGCAAGGCAGATTATAATTACTTTATGTTACCGGAACTTTTTAACCGCGAATATAAATAGAGAAACAGCATGGTAACATTGTATCAAATAGTGAAAAGAGTGGTAGGATTGGCTCTCCTGCCGGGACTCTTTATTCCCTTATATGCTCAGGAATATAAAGTGTGGCAGTTCCCTAAAGATAAACTTCCGGTCATAGATGGAAATAGCCCTGACTGGGAGGATATACCCGAATCGTATGTGATCACCATTCATCAGATGAAAGAGGATGAAGGAAAACACGCTGTCCCCGATACTTCCACCCTGGATATCCGGGTAAAGGTAGGATGGTGTGCTGGACTGAATCGTCTCTATTTCCTTTATCAGGCTTACGATAACTACTGGCGTTTCAGTGAAAATACGCTGAGTACCGATATTTTTGAAGTTGTGGTGGATGGAGATTGTTCCGGGGGACCTTTTATAGATCGCTTTCATCCTAAAGAAAAGGCGGATGTCTGGGAAACCTGGTTTAACTTTCACGGGTGTCACGCTCAGAATTACCATATTTTTACTCCTCCTCATACAGAGGATTGGTGTATGTACTGGGGACCCCAGGTATGGCTCAAAGAGAAACCCTGGGCCGATCATGCTTATCAATATGATTTTAAAGAGGGAGAGGCTGGTTGGTTAACACTCGAATTCTATATTACTCCGTTTGACCATGCCGATGCGTCTGGTCCTGAAAAGTCAATCCCGACCATTCTGCAGGAGAATAATTATATCGGTCTGAGTTGGGCAGTTATCGACTGGGATGCCCATCCAACGAGTAAGGATGGATTCTGGAACCTGTCCGAAGAGCATACCATGTATGGCAATGCCGATTATCTTCATAAATTCCGTTTAATGCCGCTGGAGCAACAATAAAAAAAGGGATGAAAAGGCGAAATAGTGTAGCAGTACTGTTACTGCTTTGTAGCCTGTTTGTACAGGCTAAATTATACAATATAAGAGATTTCGGTGCAACGGGTGATGGTAAGACCATCGACTCTCCTGCCATTAACGAAGCCATCCGCCAGGCAGCTGCCGAAGGGGGAGGTACGATCTATTTTCCTGCCGGTGAATATGCCTGTTACTCTATCCGTCTGGAGAGTCATATTACCTTGTGGCTGGAATCCGGAGCTGTTATTATAGCCGAATTCCCTACTGCTACTGATGGATATGACGAAGCAGAACCCAATGAGCACAATCTATACCAGGATTTCGGACACAGCCACTGGAAAAATTCCCTGATCTGGGGGATCGGTCTGGAAGATATTACCATCTGTGGTTCCGGTCTTATCTATGGCAAAGAGCTCACCCGTGAAGGAAGCCGCCTGCCCGGAGTAGGCAATAAAGCGATCAGCCTGAAAGAGTGCCGCAATGTGATCCTGAAGGATATCTCCATGCTCTATTGCGGACATTTTGCCTTACTGGCAACCGGTGTGGATAATATGAGCATTCTCAATGTAAAGGTAGATACCAACCGGGATGGATTTGATATTGACTGTTGCCGCAATGTTCGGATCAGTGATTGCATTATCAATACTCCCTGGGACGATGCTATAGTGCTAAAGGCCTCTTACGGCCTGGGTTATTTCAAGGATACGGAGAATATAACCATCAGTAACTGCTATGTAAGCGGTTTCGATCGCAGGACCGTATTGGCGGGAACTTACGAACGCTATGAGCCCCAGGCTCCCGACCAGGGATTTGTTACCGGCCGTATTAAACTGGAGACCGAATCCAGCAGCGGATTTAAAAATATTGCTATTACTAACTGTATCTTTGAACGTTGCCGGGGACTTGCCCTGGAAACGGTGGATGGTGGGGCGTTGGAAGATATTGTGATCAGTAATATTACCATGCGGGACATTGTCAACGCTCCTATCTTTCTACGCCTGGGAGCACGGATGCGCAGTCCGGAGGGAACACCGGTAGGTAGTATGAAACGGATCCTTCTCAGCAATATCAATGTATTTAACGCCGATTCCCGCTATTCATCCATTATCAGCGGTATTTCCGGACACTCTATTGAAGAGGTGATCCTGAGTAATATTCATATCTGGTATTAGGGCGGATATAGTGAAGCCGACAGTCACCGGGAAATCCCCGAACAGGAGAAGGCCTATCCCGAACCCTGGATGTTCGGTACTATTCCTGCTTCCGGTTTTTATGTGCGTCATGCCCGCCATATTACGTTTGATAATGTTAATTTCCATTTTCTGGAACCGGATGGACGGCCGTTGTATATGACGGAAGATGTGGAAGGAATAGTGTACCGGAATAGTAGATAATCATTTTATATATTACGCAATGACATGATTATTGCTGATATATCGTACCAAAAAAAATAA
>JAJPZL010000086.1 GCA_021204375.1 Bacteroides sp. | reverse complement strand
ATACTGAACTGTCCAACGAATGTAGGGATGAAAGTACCCATACCGTTTTTGTTACTACAAAGTAACAGCAGGTATCTGTTGGTAAAGGTTACTGTGTAAGGGGGCAAAAGGTTACTGTATATACCTCTGAAAAGAGCCTGTCAATACAGAAAAAGGTGTCTGGCCCGGATCATACCAGGAACAGAGGTGGACTCATAGCGTTCCACCCCTGCTCATACATAGGTGTTTATAAAGGTGTTTTGTGTGTTATTGCTCAGCGCTTTCCAGGTATCGTACCCTTTCACAGGCTGTCAGTAACCAGGCTCCGACTCCAAAATCAGCGGTGGAGTCTGCATCGATCACTTGTCCGGGAATAGCTTTCTCGCCAATGGGCTGTACATAACCGATCCTGCCATCGGGCTGCAAAGCGGTTGTAGTGAGATAATTCCATATTTTTTCAACTACCGGCCCGTATTCTTCTTTGGAAAGATATCCGTTATTGATCCCCCAGAGCAAACCGTAGGTAAAGAAGGCGGTACCGCTGGTTTCAGGACCGGGTGCATGCTCCGGATCGAGCATACTGCGTGTCCAGTATCCTTCGGGACGCTGGCTATCAGCTACTGCACGGGCCATAGCGGTATAACGCTCTATGTATTCCTGCCGGTAGGGATCGGTCTGTGGAAGCTCCTGCAACACTTTGGCAAAAGCCGCCAGCACCCATCCGTCTCCCCGGGCCCAGAAATCTTTAAGACCGTTACCGGTTGTATGGTTGGGATAGATATACTTGCCGTCCCAGTAATAGAGACCGGGGTCCGCATCGTACATCAGGCTATCGGCATAGAGCCAGTATTCGTGCAGTTTTTCCAGATAAAGCGGATTCTGTGTGATACGGTGTAACTTGACCATGACGGGCATTACCATATAGAGACCATCCGCCCACCACCAGTAATCCTTCTCAGAAGTGTTTATCTGGTACCCCATCACTTCCCGGGCACGGGCTATTTTACGGGGATCGGGGTCCAGCTTATAGAGATCGGCATATACCTGAAAACAGGTCTGGAAATCTCCGAAAAGGACATATTGATCGCTCTCGCCGTAACTATACTTCCACTCTTGCGGATCGTCTGACCGGGCTCCTTTCCAGTCATTGTATTCAGCCCAGACTTCCGAGTAATCGCGATACTGCTCTTCGCCGGTAAGCAGATAGGCTTCCATATTACCGGTGTGGTAAGCGGCATGGTGCCAGAAAGAGTTTTTCTCTACCGGATTATGCTCCTGCCAATATCGGTTTACCCGGTGGATCATCGCTGTGACCTCTTCTGCCCGGGTATCCCTTTTTTCCTGACATCCTGTGAGGATAACGACTACTAATACCAGGAAATAGTAAATCTTCTTTTTCATTTGCATCTAACTATAAGGGTATGGTTCTGTTTAAGGCAATTCTACTTCGAGTACATAGATAGGTTGGGGTTCTATATCGACTGTACGCTCCCCGTCTCCCTGTGCGGTATGCTGCACAAAAAGATGGAGGAGTTGCTTCTCTTTCCACAGTTCCGTATCGCGGCTGGGTTCCCAGGAGCCGACGGAAAAGTCAGTCAGATCTTTGTAATTCCATGCTCCCCGAGTGATATCGTCACACCAGGCCATAGAGACTTTACTCCCTCTCCCCTGGTCGCGGAACAGATAATAGGCTTTGGTGATCTCTCCTTCCCGGCGGATCACCAGCCGGGGACGGGCTATGGGAATAGCCTTGGTGCCTCCTCCGCTCAGGCTGAAAGGAGAAGTACGTGCTGAGACTTGCTTCATCTGCTACTCTTTACCATCGAACCAGACTAACCGGTATTGGGGAGTATCACTATCCGGATCCCGCCAATAGGTAGCGATGTAGGGGTTGCCATCGGGATCCGTAGTCATACTGGTCTGGTTGATGAGTTCACTGTTCTGCGGAACAGGCCAGGCATATTCGGCATTCGCTGCCCGGATAGGTAAAGTATAGGGAGTACCGTCAGAGCGTTCCCAGCTCTTTCCGCCATCGTTGGAACGGGCATAACAAAGATCGTGGTTAGTCTCTACCAGCCAGCTCTCTCTCCATACCCAGGAGAGGTGAATGGTACTGTTTTCATCGATATAGAGTTGCCAGTAGGCATTGCGCCGGTTCTCCCCGTCAATCAGGATATCCTGTACCCGCTGCCAGGTGGCTGTCTCTGTTTGATAACGGTTCATCACTAAGTTTCTCCGTCCGGAAGCACCGGAACGGTAAACAAAGATGAGGTCGCCGTCCGGTAATTTATAAAACTCGGGATAGGTAACATCCTTCTCGTCCACGCCGGTCATGGGCTCTTTTTCACCGAGTCGAAGCGAGAAAGGAGCAATACTTTTACAGTAGTTACGGGGATGCCCGTGGTGGTCAAAAGCAACATGGAGATAACCCTTTCCATTCACCATGATACTGATCACATTATGGGCATCTTTACAGTTCCCCCGGTAAGGAGAGCGGTGGATCTCCCAGTTATCTTCGCCCAGCTTTCGCTTGCCTGTTACCAGGAATTTACCGGCATCGTAGTAAGCAATATACTGGGTATCTCCGTGGGTGACCAGCGAGTTGTTCCGGAAAACGGTGGTATTCATAGAGGTTTGGCTATAACCGCTTCCTACCTCCGAAAGGATTTGTGCCCGGCAAAAAGGAGCAACGAAACCGCTACTCTACAGGCATATGAACAACAGATATGTTTTTGTCGTGAAATTCATACGACAAAAATCACTAAAATATCACTCACCACCAAGAGGCAGGGAGAACAAAAAGGTCGGCTTATGATTCAAAAAGGAGGAGGAAAAGCCCTTGCATACTTATTTAGAGGTTTTTGAATTATAAAGGTGGTGAATGATCCCATCTACCAGCCCAAATTTCGGCACATAGATCTCATTGGTCTTACAGAGTTTAGCTACCGTCAGGAATATTTTAAGTGCCGGAATGATCACATCTGCCCGATAGGTGTTAAGTTTATAATTGAGGATCCGTTCTTCGTAGGTCATCCTCTTTAATGTATCGTATAGTGCTTTAGTTTCCGGATAGTTAAGGGATTCTCCCTCCCGTTTCCCCAGTATTTTATGTACTTTATTGATATTACCGACGGATGCAATAATAGATAGCGGGGCATGGTCCTTATAAATATCTTTCAACCACTCTTTAAATTTCAGGAACTCCTCTTCCGACACATTTCCGGAAAGGATACGAACCGTACCCAACTGGAAAGAGGCGGCTGTAAGTTTTTGCTGGTCTCCGTATACAACCAATTCGGTGCTTCCGCCTCCTACATCCACATATAAATAGTTGCGGTTCTTATCCATCATTGCATCCAGGCCACCGGCTTCATAGATCATATCGGCCTCTTCACGTCCGGTTATAATACCGATATCTATTCCACTGCTCCGGCGGATCTCATTAACCAGCTCTTTTCCGTTAGCAGCATCCCTCATGGCACTGGTGGCACACGCTTTGTATCCGGTAATTTTATAGGCCTGCATAATATGGCGGAACCCATTCATGGTCTCCAGCACCAGTTTCTGCTTCTCCTCACAGATAGCTCCCTGCAAAAATACATCTTCTCCTAAACAGATGGGTACCCGGAGGTAGGCTACTTTTTTAAAATCGGGATGTCTCAGGCTTCGGTCTACATTATTAATAAGCAGCCGGATCGCATTGGAGCTAATGTCTATGGCTGCATAGGTCTCTATATTCATTCTTTTTCTGATGCCTTTTTATAGTAATTATATAGTTGTTCCTGCGAACGGCAAGGAGGTTTCTCCCCTGCAGGAACATATTGGTTCTTTCCGTCTTTATCCTGTATACGGGCTTTTACATTATCTCTCCATTGAATATCAAAATAATCACGAAGGGATCGCTTGATCTTTTCATCCAGCACAGGGGTACACACTTCTACTCTTCTCTCTAAGTTACGGGTTATCCAGTCTGCACTCCCTATATAGGTTTTATGGGCCCCTCCCTGGTGAAAAATGATCAGCCGGGCATGCTCCAGGTATTTATCCACGATGCTGATGACCTCGATATTTTCACTCATACCGGGAACTCCGGGCTGGAGGATACACGAGCCCCGTACAATAAGCCGGATCTTTACGCCTGCCTGTGAGGCTTTATAAAGCTGCCGGATCATTTTTTCATCGGTAAGGCTGTTAAACTTGGCAAAGATAGAAGCTTTTCCCCTTTTAGCAGCAATTTTCATCTCTTTTTCTATCATTTCCACAAACTGGTCGCGCATATAATAGGGAGATACCAGCAGGTGTTTACAGGTAAAATGGCGGTGTGTGTTCAGCAGGAAATCGAACACGGCCCTTGCATCCGAAACGATCTGGGGATGGGAGGTAAAAAGGCCGAAATCCCCGTATATTTTGCGGTAGATTCGTTAAAGTTACCGGTTCCAATATAAACAAATCCCGGATTGAGGGTTTTGGAGTGATACTCTACCAGGGCCAGCTTACTATGTACTTTCAATCCGGTTATGCCATGGATCACTTTGATCCCTTCCCGCTGGAGCATCTCCAGGTTCTCTACATTTTGTTCTTCGTCAAAGCGGGCCAGGAGTTCCAGTAGTACGATCACCTCTTTTTCCGTTCTTGGCAGCATTGACTAAGGCATTGATCACATGCGACTGTTCTGCCGTACGGTAGAGCGTAATAGAGATACGCTCTACATGGGGATCAATGACAGCTTCCCGGAGGAAATTAATAAAGTGATTGAAAGTATGATAGTGGTAACTAAGCAGAATATCCTGTTTTTTTAATCACTTTAAAAAGGCTGCGGTTGGGTTCAATAGAGGGATGGTGAATAGGAGGTTTATTGTGATTTTCCAGGTCAGGACGTATCATGGGGAACTTCATCAGGTCACGTAACAGATGGTACCTTCCTCCCGGGTTCAGGGTACTTTTATCTCTGAGTTTCAGTTTCCCGGCAATGGTATACAGGAGATCCTGCGGCATATCTTTGTCGTAGATAAGGCGTACCGGCTCTCCATGTTTGCGATTCTGTATCCTCTCCTCCATCTTTTCGATCAGGCTTTTGGAAAGGTCGTCATCAATGGTAAGCAGGGCATCCCGCATGATCTTAAAGGCGTGTGCCGAAATAGTTTCATAATTGAACATGAAAAATACTTCGTCCAGGCACAACCGGATGATGTCATCAATAAAAATAATATCTTTTCTCTCTCCACCGGAAGGTAATACAATGAAACGGGGAGAAGCACTGTTAACCGGCATTTGTATAATGGCATACCGGTGACGGGTCCCTTTACTCATTCTTACCCCCAGGTAGATATTCTTATCGTTCAAAAAGGGGATCTGCATGGATTTACGCAACATCAAAGGTACCAGCAACGGACTGATAACCCGGAAAAAATAGTCCCGGCAAAAAAGTTTTTGTTCTTCCGTCAGCTGTTTTTCATTCACAATATAGATACCGTGCTGCTCCATCTCTGCCAGTGTATTTACATACACAGCTGCAAATTTCTCCCTGGCGGCCATTACACGGGAATTTACAAGTGGTAACAGATCTTTGGCCAGGTAATCTCCTGAGAAACGGGAGGGTTTTTTCTCCCTTAATTTGGCAAACCTTATAATATTGGCTACTCTCACTTTTACAAATTCGTCCAGGTTGTTTGAAAATATACCCAGGAAACGAACCCGCTGCATCAGGGGAACACTCTTATCTTCTGCTTCCTGCAATACCCGCTCATTGAACGAGAGCCAGCTCAGATCACGGTTGTTTATTGTCGTGCCCATTTCTTTAATCTTTAAAAAAGTTTTCCAGGGTCAAAAGAACAGCTCTGGTGTTACAGGAGTATTAAATTTATAATAAAAATAGATTAAACTCCTGAAAAAGCCGTTCCTCCTCCTATTCATATCCTTCATTCTGCTCCATCCGATGACCGACATTGGCATCGATCACGATCTGGGGAATGGGTAAAAGTATATGATGATCCTGAATGCCGGCCCCTCCGTTCCGCTCACCGGATGCAATAGGATTGTATTTACGGGTCCGTTCCACCAGTTTGCCGGTTCTGACCAGGGTTTCCCGCCTGTGCTCTTCGGTAACCAGCTCCCGGGCTCTTTCATCCAGGATAAAATCAAGGGTTACATTACCGGCGGTAATGGGTGTAGCATTGGAACGGGTACGGATGAGATTGAGGTAGTAAGTAGCCCCATCGCTTTCGCTATTCTTTCCCTGCACATGGAGGGCTTCGGCCAATAGTAGGTAGGTATCGGCTATACGAAGATAGGTCTGGTGCCCGTATGCATACAGCTCTCCCCACCGTTCCGGATCCTCGAAAGTCAAGTCCTATTTGCGGGTACTGGCCCACTTATGGTTATTGGAGGTCATATTTCCTGCATCCATATCACACAGCAGAGTGATCTGTTCATTGACCGCATAGGCTTTATGGATGGCATGTTCACTGAAACGATCGTCCTGCTCTTCATACAAGGAGAAGACCCACGCTGTGACGGAGGCTCTTCCCAGACCTCTGCCGCCATATTCGGGACTGAAGGGAATTCCCAGATTGTGATAGGCACTGATTCAGGTGCGTCTCATGGAGTTATTGTATTGTCCCTGTGTTCCGTCAACCGGCGTATTGGGAAATACCCACAAAGCTTCGGTATTCCCATTCCCGGGTAAAATGTTCCCATCTAAGAATTGATCCATAAAAGGGCATCCGGGCTCGTTCCTCTTCACTCCGTAACGTTTGGTAATGAGTTGGTAGTTAGGATTCTCCACTACCAGTCGGGCATACTTTTCGGCCTCCGCAGGACGGTTCATCCATAAATAGAGTTCAGCCAGATAGTGTTGAGCTACCGCGCGGGAAAGGATCTCCACCTCGCCGGAATAGACCGGAAGCCACTCTGCGGCAAAGAGCAGATCCTCTTCCATCAGTTTCTGAATATCTTCCACCGGGTCTCTGGTCCAGTCGTCCCGGTAGTTACTTCCGGTTATCTCTTCGGTGGAGATCGGGATAGGACCAAACGTATAAACCAGATGACGGTAACACTACGCCCGCACCAGATGAGCATGTGCTACCATCAGGTTCCGGTTCGCTATATTTTCCGTTTCGTCGGCTCCCATCCAATCTACATCCGGGTTTTTCGCCCGGTTGATGATTATATTGGCAGAGTTGATCCCTTTATAGAGAAGCAGGAAGATACCGGGATTGCCACTGGTATCTCCGTCAAGGAACTGCATAGTAGAAGTGAGGTCGGTAGCCGTATACTAATTCAGGCCCCGCGACCACGAAAGTTCGGAATTGGCCCAGGCCACATCGGTACTGATCTTCCAGATGATACCCAGCTCGGCCGATTGGATGGGTTCGGAACGTTCGATCCTCACCATATGCAGCAAAGCGTTCTTGGCCGATATAAATCCATCCAGGTCGGTAAAAGGGTTATCAGCATAATTCTTATCACAGGCATCTTCGTCCAGAAAACGATCACTGCAAGCCTGAAAGACAAGGCAACTTACAAAAGACAAAGCGAAAAGAGAGAGTTTCTTTATCATGTTCTTCTATTTATCAGATTCCTAATTTAATTCCAAAGATAAAACTACGGGAGGCAGGTGCATTGTAATCCTGTTTATACTCCGGATCAAGACCGACATAACCGGTAAAGAGGAAAGGATTCTTTATATTCCCAAAGAGTACCAGCCGTTTGATACCGACAGGCTTAAGGAGTTTTTCGGGAAAACTGTATCCAAGTGAAATATCGGCTATACGGATAAAGGAGGCATTGTTCCCTTTACCAAAGATAGAGACACCGTAGGGATTGGTATCACTCCGGTTGGCCGGATAAGTGTTGATCGGGTTTTCGGGCGTCCACCAGGCGCGATCGCGTATGTTCCATTTCTCAAAATAGGGATTGTTATATTCGGTAAAACGGGTAGCTCCTGCAGAACCATACATAAATATACTGAGGGTAATTCCCTTGTAATGGAACGTGTTCATCAATCCGGCTGTTACTTTGGGATCTTCGCTGCCAAAAACATGGCGGTCTTCGGGCGTTATAGCCCCGTCACCATCATAATCCAGTACTTTGATATCACCCGGCCTGGCATCGGGCATGTGGGAATTGGCAATGTCGTCTCCCTCCTGCCAGATCCCGTCAAACTTATAGCCATAGACAGCATGGATCGATTTACCGATAAACCACTTATTGGCTACGTTATCTGCCGGCTTTCCGTTCTCATCGTATAGTCCTACATGAACGATACGGTTCTTACTGTGTGCGATCGTCAGATCGGTATTCCACTCAAAATTGCGGGTACGGATGTTTTGGGTAGAGAGACCGATCTCTATCCCGTTACTTTTTGTTCTGCCTACATTCTGCCTGATGGAAGTGACTCCGTTGATATCGGGAATGGTCTTATCGAGCAACAGATCGTAGGTAGAGGTATAAAAGAGATCGAAGGACCCGGAAATACGGCCTTTCAGGAAGGAGTAATCCCATCCGGCATTCCATTGACGGGTCTTTTCCCACGTCAGGCTGGTATCAGCCAGTTTATTGGGATAAAATCCAGGCAGAGGATTGCCCTCGCTATCCAGGTAATATTGCTCCTGCATGGTAGCCAGTGTGGAATAGGAAAGAATGTCCTGATTACCGTTCTTGCTGTAGGAGATCCGGAGTTTGGAACGATCCAGAAAATCCCACCCCCGGAAAAACTCCTCCTGTTCCATATTCCAGCCGAGGGCAACCGAAGGAAAGATGCCGTATTTGTTTCCTTTACCAAACACCGAATCGCCGTCCCGCCGCATGGTGAAAGTGAACAGATAACGACTGTGATAGGCATAATTGGCACGCACCATTTGGGAAATGCCGGTCCGTTTGGTAAATGTATCGTAGGCATTGAGCACAGAGGCATTTTCAAACTGGTAGACTCCGCGTGTATCGTCCGGAAATCCGCTTCCTGTCATAGAGCGGTATTTAAGAATATTCTCATTTGCACTGTACAATCCGGTGAGGAAGATCCCGTGCCAGCCCCGGTTACGGTTATAACTGAGTATATTTTCCAGCGTCTATTTCTGGGAATTTTGATGAATAACCTCTGCATATCCCTTCTGAACCATTCCCTGAACGGTGTTTTTGGAAGATTTATACAATTCGGTATCAATTACATAATAATTATAGCCGTAAAGTAGTTTGTAAGAAAGGCCCGGTATAAAGGGAAGATCTACTTTGAAAGAGCTGTTCGAATGAATACTTTTTACACCATATTCATATTCTGCGTTCAGGGATTCCAATGGGTTTACCGTACTTATATCGTCTTCATTGGGCCATAAAGAGAGTGCTCCCTCTTCATCATAAGGTTCTGTTAGCGGGCTCATTCTGATGGTAGTAGCTATATCCGCCCTGTTACCGGGCGAATCGGTTCGGCTAAAATAGGTAGCTATTTCGAAAGTAAGCTAGGAGGCAAGTTTAGTATCGAAGTTGATCCGTAAATTATGCCGGTTAAAGTCGTCGTTCCGGGGTGTCCCCTCTATCCGGGCCAGGTTCCCGGATATATAGTAACGGGTTTGTTCGCTTCCGCCGGAGAAAGAGAGACTGTAATCCTGTGTATGGCCGGTACGGAGGGTATGTTTCAGCCAGTTGGTATCAACACCCTTTTCATATTGGCGGGTATCAAACGCACTGACATACCCGAGACGTTCCTCTTTAAAACGGTAGAACGTTTCGCTATTCATCATATCGGGAAGATTGGTGGCTTTCTGAATACCCATGATGGCTGAGAAGGCCACAGAGGTTTTACCGGAGACGCTCCGTTTGGTAGTGATCAGGATCACTCCATTGGCCGCTTTCGCTCCATAAATAGCTGAGGAAGAAGCATCTTTGAGTACATCCACCGATTCGACATCCAAAGGGTTAAGGTGAGCCAGTCCTTCGCTGTACTCAATACCATCCACAACAATAAGCGGAGCGGTCCCGGCGGTAATGGAATTTTGTGCGCGGATGCGTATAGTTACGGCACCTGATGCGGAAGAGGCTTCGTTGGTAATGTGCAAGCCGGGTAGTTTTCCCTGTAACATCTGGGCAATATTGACCGCAGGCATCGTCTCTATTTTATCGGGTTTCATGGAGACAATAGAACCGGTCACATCTTTTCTGCGCTGAACGCCATATCCGACCACCACCAGCTCATTGAGCAAATGGTTATTTTCGGAAAGAGTCACTTTCAATGTATGGCTCCGGTCCAGCGAAACTTCGCGGGATTCATACCCGACGCAGGAAAAAAGAAGGAAAAAGACTGACGCGGGAATTTCCAACCGATAATATCCGTCTATTCCGGTTACAGTACCGTTCATACGATCGGGTGTGGTAACGGTAACGCCGACCAATGGTTCTTCATACTCATCGGTTACTTCTCCGGTTATCACACGGGTTTGAGCCTGCAAGCTGATCTCAACAAACCCCAATAAAAAGTGCAATAGTAGTTTATACCTATCCATAGATCCAGAAAATTTTATCGCATGTTGTGCTGATAATTTACTTATATGAAACCACTTCCGGAAGGGGATGTTCCGGAAAATGGCGGGCTGGGGATAGAGTTGAATAGTGAGGCAACTGCCTCCTTATTGCATAGTATATTAAAGGATGCTTTCGCCCTTCAGTGTAGCAGAAGAAGCTGAAGTAATTTTTACCTGTACAAAATCACCGATCCGGTGATCTTTACGGTCAAATACCACTACGCGGTTTTGCTGGGTCCTTCCGAAAAGCTGATCCCGGGACCGTTTGGAAACACCTTCTACCAATACTTCGTAAGTCTTGCCGATATACCGCTGGTTTGCCCGGGCAGAAAGTTGATTCTGCAGGGCTATCACCTCATTCAGGCGTCTTACTTTCACCTCTTCGGGGACATTATCTTCCAGGTGTCTGGCAGCATAGGTTCCGGGGCGTTCCGAATATTTAAACATAAACGCCGCATCGTGGCCACACTCTTCCATCAGAGAAAGGGTCTCCTGGTGGTCTTCTTCGGTCTCTCCATGAAAGCCTGTGAAGAGGTCGGTGGAGAGTCCGCAATCGGGTATGAACTTCCGGATAGCCTCTATCCGGGTCATATACCATTGACGGTCGTATTTCCGGTTCATCAGTTTCAGTATCCGGGAACTTCCGCTTTGTACTGGCAGATGGATGTGATTACAGATATTGGGAGTCCCGGCAATTACCTGTAATATTTCATCGCTCATATCTTTCGGGTGGGAGGTAGTAAAACGTACTCTCATTCCGGGAGCAGTGGCAGCTACCCGTCTTAGTAACTCCGGAAAAGTAACGATATTTCCCTGCTCTTCAAACGAGTAAGAATTCACATTCTGCCCCAGCAGCGTAACCTCTTTATAGCCTCTGGCTGCCAGATCCTGAACCTCCCGGAGAATACTCTCTACATCGCGGCTTCTCTCTCTTCCCCGTGTATAGGGTACGATGCAGTAAGTACAAAAATTATTGCACCCACGCATAATAGAGACAAACCCGGAGATATGATTGCCGCAAACCCGGGAAGGTACCACATCCTTATAGGTTTCCGTAGTGGAAAGATCCACATTAATAGTCTTTTGCCCTGCTTCCACCGAAGCGATCAGGTCGGGAAGGGATAAATAGGAATCGGGGCCGGCCACCAGGTCGACATGATGATTTTCGATCAGATTATCCTTGACCCGTTCGGCCATACATCCCAGTACACCCACAATAAAATTTTCCTTCTTTTTACGAAGGGAGTGAAAAAACTCCAGGCGGTTAATGATCTTCTGTTCGGCATTATCCCGGACAGAGCAGGTATTCAAAAATACCGCATCCGCCTCTTCCAGGGTTGCACAAACGTTATACCCGGCCATCTGCATCACCGAGGCGATCACCTCGCTATCGGCGACATTCATCTGGCATCCGTATGTTTCAATAAATAATTTTTTGTTCTCAGCAGGAGCAGATTTAGAGTCCGCCCGCATTTCCTGTTCCATTCTTGTACAATTAAAATTCAGGGTGCAAAGATAGCTGTATCTGGAAGATTCTGGTTGCTTTTGGGCGAAATAATTAGCTGCACAACTAATTTACAGGCCCTTAATACATAATAAATGTTAAAGCGGCATATATTTACCGGATGGTTATTTTGCACATTTAAATTAAATTCACAATTT
>JAJPZL010000096.1 GCA_021204375.1 Bacteroides sp. | reverse complement strand
GGTTTTCAAATTTCAACCTGGAATGAATAAAAATCTACTCCCTTTTTCTCTTATTCTTCTATATTTACTCCCTGAATGCGATAAATATTCCTATAAATTAAAAAGAATGAATGTAAATAATCACCATGGTAACCGCAAAAGACCGGAGAGCTTCTTTCTGATAGTTTTTATTCTGTTAATAACCTCTTATATACAGGCACAAACCCAGTCCTTCAAAGGGTGGCCCGATGAGGAGAGTCGAAGGGATTTAGTCAATAAGTTTAAGAATCCCCCGAAAGGATACGGGAATGTACCATTTTACTGGTGGAACGGGGATAGTTTAAGCCGGGAACGTCTTACTTACCAATTGGACTTACTACAAAGTTCAGCTACCGATGGATTTGCTATAAGTTATGCTCATACGCATCCTGGTATAGAACTGGAAGAGAATAGGGCCGGTTTCGGCGGAGCCGGTAGAACTGAGCCTGGAAAGCCTGAAATATTTACCGGATCCTGGTGGGAGATCGTTAACTGGTTTGCCGGAGAATGTGCCCGCCGGGGGATGGGAATGGGTATGGACGATTACACCTTTGCCTGGGAAAGGAACGGATATTTTACCGATAGCATCCTGCATACAGAGGAATTCCGCACGTATCAGGGACGACTGGAGATGGAGGAGTATAAAGTCGGACCCGGTGAAGCTCTTTCTCTAACCATACCCGATAACCTGGTTACGATAGTCTCTTATCCCGGTGGAAAAGAGCTCTCCGGGAAAATTGAGAACAGACTTTTGAACTGGCATGCTCCTTCGGATAATGAATATAGAGTCTATATGGTATCTACCTCTCCGGCGCCCGATCTTCACCCTGCGTACGGATAAGAGGTCGTCAAGCACTATTTTGATGATTTTTATAACAGGTTGGATGAACAGGGTAAAAAAGGGATCAATTATTTCTTTCAGGATGAACTGGAATATCACCTGGGTTTTAACTCCTGGGCAGAAGATTTACCGCACTATTTTAAAGAGATGAAGGGGTACGATATCCTTCCTTGTCTTCCCGCCTTGAAGTATTACATAGGAGACGTCACTCCTAAGATCAGGCTTGATTTTGCCCAGGTAATAACCCGTATGTCTGAAGAGAGGTATTTTAAACCTATATTTGACTGGCACAACGACAAAGGATTATTATACGGATGTGATAATTACGGAAGAGGAACCAATCCCCTGTACTACCTGGATTATTTCCGGATGTCCGGCTGGTTTACCGCCCCTGGGAACGATGCCCCCTCTTTGGGTTCCAGTTTTTTACAAACCAAAGTATCAAGTTCTGTAAGCCACCTCTATGATCGTCCCCGTACCTGGCTGGAAGCTTTTCATAGTATGGGTTGGGATAGTGCGGGCGAGTGGCTCTCTTCTCAGTTAGACCACCACCTGGTAGCCGGAGGAAATCTTCTCTGCCTGCATGGTCTTTACTATTCTACCCACGGAGGATGGTGGGAGTGGGCTCCTCCTTGTTTTCACTTTCGGATGCCCTACTGGCCTCACATGAAAAAGTGGCTTAAATACGCAGAAAGGCTTAGTTATTTACTAAGTCAGGGAGAACACATCTGTGATATTGGGATCCTATACCCCACCGAGTCCATGCAGGCTTATCCGGATGCCAACCCGCATCTTTGTTTCGCTGTAGCAGATCAACTTAGCCGGGAGAGGGCTGGATTATGATTTTCTGGATTATCATTCCTTGCAAAATGGGAATACAGAACAGGGAGTCCTCACGATTGGAAAAGAGAGTTATAAATAATTATACTGGTAGATATATACGCCATGCATATTGAATCCTTAGAAAAGATACTCGATTTTTACCGTCAGGGCGGTATTGTACTGGCTACCGGCACTTTGCCTAAAGCCTCTTCCCGTATCGGGGAGAATGACTCCGGCGTAGAGGCCATTCTCCGGGAAATATTCGGAGAGTCCCGGGATCCTGTCCATAACAAGGAGCTTTCTATTCACTCAAACAATGCAGGTAGAAAAGGAGGATATGGAAGTTCTGCGGAAATAGTTTCTGCTATTCCGAAGCTGATCACCCCCGATTTTATTCCCGGGAAGGACGGAGGATGTGTCTTACATCGTAAAATTGATGACCGCGATGTATATATGGTAACAGAAGTGAAGCATGGAAGTGACATGTTCTTTAGAGCCACCGGTAGGGCAGAGCGCTGGAATGCGGAGGATGGTACGATCGAAACACTTCCTGTTTTAGAATAGACAACTGAAGGAACCACTATTCGTTTTAATGAAGAAAATAATAAATCCTGGCTGGTCGTATTTTCTCCCGGCACTCCGGAGTATGATCCCGGTATTTCCGGAGCTGAGATAAATCCATATATGATACCTTTGACCGGATTCTGGCAGACCGAAGTAGTACCTACGCTGGATAACAGGTGGGAAGATTATCGGCTTCCTGCTACGGATGAGCTGATCGGACCGGAAGCACGGCTCTTTCTTTCACACTTTCGGAGTGGTAAAAAAAAGAACAAAACAGAGCCGGAGATCCGGGAGATCGACGCGGTATCTGCCTTGTACGGATATGGACCTCATTTTGAAACGATCACAAAAGAGGCGGATGTAGGTATCTCCCAATACCTGCGGGAAGAGAAGTATGAACATGACTCCTGGCAGCCCTATACCTACTCCTGGCAATATGGAGTATACGACCATCCGGGTAGTCAGGGGTATCATGGTTTGAAAGCAAAAGTGGATAGCCGGTTCTTTATACTGGATCAGGGCGGTCATCAACTCTACCGCACTAAGCTGTATGCGGAAAAAGCAGGCACTTACCGGTTAGTGCAGGAAGGAGTGGTTCCTGATCTTATCCTCATTAATAAAGAGGAGGTCCGGCAACCGGTTGTCCGATTGGATCAGGGCTGGCACGATCTGTTGATCGTTTATCAGAACATCCCTACCGCTTCTCATGGCCTGTCGAAAATGGTCAATGATTCCAGGAACCCCCGCCAGCGCAGTATGGTGGTCATCTATCCGGAAGGTGCACCTGCTGCAAAAGAGGTAGATCCTTATGCCTCTGTAGTAGCCAGTAAATGGTTTTATACTCCCCATGTACCGTATGATCCCCGGGGCGGAGAACAGGGATGCTGGTATTATACCTTTGAAACCGCACCAGGTACCTGTGCCATGGAACTTAATCTGAATGGAGAGATACTCCAACTTTGGGTGGACGGTAAAGAGATCCCTCAAAGAATGATCAAAGGCAGTCAATCTTCCACAGGTTATCTTATTCCTATTCCTTATACCAAAGGGGTAAGTAGAGTCACCATGCGCCTGCAACCTTTGGCCGGATATCCGGGAAGTTCCGTTTTTACAAAGCCTGTTAAATTAGTCTGTAAAGAAGGAGCGATGCAACCCGGTGACTGGACACAAGAGGGAGTACTGGCTTTTTATTCCGGAGGGATGCGTTATACAAAAGAGGTAGGATTGGAATTCTCCGGAGATTCCCGGATCATATTCGACCTGGGAACAGTGAGTGCAACCTGTGAAGTAAAAGTGAATGGAGAAGAGGCCGAATTTATGATGCGGCAACCCTACCGGATAGATATCACGGATTTTGCCAAACAGAGAACTAACCGTATTGAAGTGCTGGTATATAGTACTTTATCCAATCATTACCAGGAAATACCTTCTCCTTATCGCGGAAAACCTTATGCCGGATTAATAGGACCGGTTCACTTGGAACTCTCCGAGTAATTCACAATTTATAATAGTGTGGCTGTTATGCCAGTAGAATAAGGCTTACGGCCATAATGGCCATACCGGTAATTAATTCGTAAATAGAGATGTGATGTTCTCCGTACTCCCGTGCAGCCGGTAAGAGTTCATCCAGCGAGATAAATACCATAATACCCGCCACTGAAGCAAAGACACATCCCATAACCACAGGAGAAATAAAAGGGAGCAGAATAAGATAAGCGATCAGAGCTCCTATCGGCTCTGCCAGTCCGGATAGTAAGGATAGCCGGAACGTTTTTTGCGGTCACCGGTTGCGTAATAGATCGGTACCGAAACCGCTATCCCTTCCGGGATATTGTGAATGGCAATCGCTACTGCAATGGCTATCCCCAGAGTCGGGTTTTCCAGTGCAGCCGTAAAAGTGGCTATCCCTTCCGGGAAGTTATGTATACCGATAGCCAGCGCAGTCATCATACCTATCCGTTTTAGTTTAGCTTCCGGATGAACAGGCCGCTTCTTCATGGCCTCTACGGAGCGTGGTTCATGCGGGTTCTCAAAAGAAGGAACAAGCCGGTCGATCACTCCGATCAGTAACATTCCGGCGAAAAAGAGCACCACGGTAGTGGTCAGTCCATAGGTCTCACCCAATTCCTCTGTCAGTGTATACCGGGCCTCTGCAAATATCTCTACAAAAGATACATAGATCATCACCCCTGCGGAGAGTCCCAGGGAAAAAGAGAGAAATTTTTTGTTCGTACTCTTGGCAATAAGCGCGATCAGGCTCCCGATACCTGTAGCCAGGCCGGAAAACAGAGTCAGCAAGAGAGCAAAAGCAATATTTCCTTCCATCCGGTTTAATTTAAATGACTCTACAAAGGTAGATTATTTTTGCGAGAGTTCTCCTCACAAAAAACAGGTATATTATGCCATAAGGATGGAGCATAACCCTTATCTTTATAGATTCCAAACGATGTATCAATGAATGAACAACTTATTTTTATTTTGGTTCCGGAATCTGCATGGGGTATCTACTCCATTCAACCCTGTCGGGCTACCGATATGGGAGAGTATTACCGGTTCTTAGGTAAAAATATAGCTGATGAAGAGATCACAAAGGATGAAAAGGCAGTGGTGAAGGTCTGCCGTGGCCTGGAACACGCTGCTCTCTATGCCTTGTATGGAAAAAGATATAAAACCGAAACTGACTTCTTCCGGCAACCCGATAAGCATACCCAAAAGCAGGTAGGAAGCTATATCAGCAAGCAGGTTGCAGAGATCCTGGAACTATTGTATATCCTGGGTAATTCGCTTTTTTCTATGAGACCCGTATCCGGAATCTTTATAAATCCGAACAACTGATCCTTTCCATCGATAAACTAAAACCCTCGCTGGGTTTTTACCGCGACGACGAAAAGATCCGTTATACCCTCCGGCTCCAGGCCGATACGCAAGAGATCGTTCCTGCCGAACACACTGTCCGTATTATCAGTGAAACTCCCGGTTGAATAGGGGTGGATTACCAGCTGTTCCACTTACCTGAAGGTTTTTCAGGGAACCGGGTAAGACCCTTTACCGATAAAAAAGAGGTTCTTATCTCCCGCCAGAATGAAGAGGCCTATTTCCGGAAGTTCATCCTGAAGAATATTGTCAATCAGGATATTGAGGTCGAGGGATTTGAAGTACTGAAAATAGATCCTCTCAGGAGAGTGCTGCTCTCCGTAGAGACCGATGTCTTCTCCTGCCGGACTATCCGGCTCCTTTTCCGGTATGGGGAAAACCTGGTTTCTTTTTTCGATCAACAGGATGTAATTGTCTATTTGAAAGAAGAGGGAGACCAATATCGCTTTTTTAAGATCGTCAGAGACCGCCGATGAGAGAAAAAATATGCACAGATACTGCTGAATGAAGGGCTCAGCATTGGCGGACAACACTTCCTGATTCCCGATAGCGAATCCCAGGTAGCTGTGGTGGAGTAGCTTCAGACCCATAAAGACCAGCTGGTAAAGTCCGGTTTTGAGATCAGTAATGAAGGGAACAGTGAGAATTACTACCTAGAAGGGTGGCAACTCGCTATTAACCGCACCGAGACCAGCGACTGGTTTGAACTGAAAGCCGATGCGATCCTGGAGAGTGGAGAGAAGATCCCTTTCCAGGCCTTCCGGGAGCATATCCTTACCGGTAACCGTATCTTCCGGATGAAGGATCATTGTATCTTCCTGATCCCCGAAGAGTGGTTTGCCCGTTATGCAGGACTCTTTCTGTTTGCCCGTCCCGCCCGTGAAGGATATACGTTGCGTCGTTCCCAGTATAATCTGGTACGTTCCATCACTCAGGAGTATCAAAAAGTCGAAACGCCCGTTTCGCCGGTTCCGGTCCCTGCTGGGTTGCGGGCAACATTAAGAAGCTATCAACAGGAGGGATATGAGTGGATGTATCATCTTTACCGGCAAAAGTTCGGTATTTGCCTGGCAGACGATATGGGCTTGGGGAAAACCATTCAGACACTGGCTCTCCTGTTAAAATATAAAGAGGAGGTCCCCAAAGGTACTTCGGATAGAACGAACACTTTCAATCAGGGTGACCTCTTTGCCGGAGCACCGGCAGAACCTGCTCTGCCCCGGTATCATACCTCTTTGATCGTAGCTCCGGCCTCAGTGGTACATAATTGGGTGAACGAATTGAAGAAATTTGCTCATTCTCTGACCGCTATGGTCTATACGGGTATAGCCCAGGAACGGAAAAGAGAGGCCATGATGAGCTGGGATGTGGTGATCACGACCTACCAGACGTTGCGCAATGATATTACCTTTCTTTCAGAGAAACGGTTTGGTTTTGTTGTTTTCGACGAAGCACAAAACTTTAAGAACCGCACTTCGCAGATCTATAAAGCCGTTTACCGTATAGAAGCAGCTCACTATGTAGCCCTTTCGGGAACTCCGGTAGAAAACTCCCTGAGCGACCTGTGGTCGCTTATGAGTGTGATCAATCCGGGACTTCTGGGCGATCATACCACCTTCCGGAACTACTTTATACAACCCATTACCGCAGATATATCCGGCTCACGTAGTGAGAGCCTACGTACCCTGATCACCCCTTTTGTGTTACGGCGCAAGAAGGAGACTGTACTGAGTGATCTGCCGGAGCGGATGGATGAGGTTATCTATTGTGATATGGAGCCCGGACAGCAGCGGATCTACCAGGAAGAACTATCCCGTGTCCGTAACCTGATCATGGAGAACTGCCTGGGCGGGAACAGTTACGAACCCTTTGCCGTACTAAAGGCGATCAACCGGTTAAGACAGATCTCTCTTCACCCTTTGCTGGTAGACCCCTCTTGTCAGGAAGAATCAGCCAAGATGACAGAGGTCTTCAGAATGCTGGAAGAGATCGGCGGTTCCGGACACAAAGTGCTGTTGTTCTCTGCCTATGTCTCTTTTCTGGATATCATAGCGCGTGAGATGCAGGCCCGGCAGTGGAACTATGCGATGCTTACCGGTACAACCACCAACCGGGAAGAGGTGATCCGGAGTTTTGCGGAAATTCCGGAGTGTAACTTCTTTCTGATCTCCCTGAAGGCCGGAGGGGTAGGGCTCAACCTTACCTAGGCCGACTATGTCTTTATTCTGGATCCCTGGTGGAATGTAGCGGCCGAAGAGCAGGCTATCAGCCGGGCGCACCGTATCGGGCAACGGAATTCCGTATTTGTCTACCGTTTTGTTACGGTAGATACCCTTGAAGAGAAGATACGGGCCGTTCAGGAAAAGAAACAGGATCTAGCAGACGCTGTTCTATCTCCCGGTGAGAGTTACCTGCCCGGCCGGGAAGAACTGGAAAAACTTCTTCGCTAATTCTGTTTAGCAAAGAGACAATTTCCATAACATTCACTCCGGGTATCGCAGTACATACAACCGTGCCGGCATCCCCGGTACCCGGAATGAGTGTCATAGCAGGGAGAAGATCAATTTTTTCCACCGCTTCAGTTGAGGGAAGAGCTGCATCATATTGGCACGTGCCTCTTCTGCCGTATATTGTATCTCCGAGTCCTTATTGAACTCCTGCAAATATTTCAGGCAGCTCTCTATCATCTCCTCCATGGTGCAATCGGAGGTAAAAGCTCCCTCTTTGTAGCAATAACAGCAGTACTCTTCGTTTTTACTATGGTCGGCATTGGTACCCTGCAGGTTTACCTCATTTACCGGCATTCCACAACTCTGGCAAAATTTTTGTTCCATACGCATTTGTTTTTTTAATTACGGAGGCAAAGATAGGACAAAAGGCCGGTAAAGAGGTTATCCGGTCTTGTCATTGTAGGATCTCCATTTCATCCAGCAGGTAACCCGCCCCGGCAAACTTTTCAATAATAAACAGTGTATACCGTATATCCACACAAACTGCCCGCTGCGAAGCCGGGCGGAAGGCAATATCTCCCGTCAACCCTTCGTAGTTACGATCGAATGCCGTCCCTATTAGATACCCCTGTGCATTCAATACCGGGCTACCCGAGTTTCCTCCGGTATTATCGGTATTTACAATGAAATTAACAGGCATCTCTCCCGCTTCATCCGCATACCGGTCATACTCTTTTTCCCGGTACAGTTCCTTTAGCCTGTCCGGTACAATAAACTCAAAGTTCTCCGGGTCCTCCTTTTCCATGACGCCTTTCAGGGTCGTATAGTGATCGTACACCATACCGTCGTAAGGTTCGTACGAAAGTACCTGTCCGTAGGTAAGGCGCAGGGTAGAATTGGCGTCCGGATAGATTGGGATCCCTTCTATTGTTCTCATATCCATCATTCCCTTCACCCACACTTTATGAGCCAGGGCATACGAGCGGTTGATCTCCTCCATAGCCAGTTCTGCTCCGATCAGTCCATTGTTGATCGAGCTGCGGAAAAGGACCATCCAGTCTTTATCTATTTTATGGAAGGTCGGTTTCCGGATAAATTTTTGGAAGTTTTCCCGGGAACCGAAAATCGAGAAACGCAGACAATCGTCAATAAACTTATTACTATCTCCTTTGAACCGGTTCTCAATGACCTCAAACACAGTAATACGCTCCTCCCGCGGAATATACTCCATATACGCTTTCATTAAAGCTTTGGCTACTTTACGCTCTACTTCCGGAAAAGGGACCGATTCAAAGTAGGTATCGGCCGCAGCTATCAGTTTCTCCTTCTCCGCGGCGATCCGGTCCTTCTTTTTACTGAGCAGGGCCGATACAAAAGTCTGCGTTGCAGGGATCTTCATCCAGTCCATTCCGTTAGTAAAGACTTCGACCAAAGCCTGTTGATGGTAAAGCGGCTGACGTCGGGCTGCTACTACCTCCCTGATCTCCTCAAAAGCCTTCCGGTAGTTTTCGTTCCCGGTTGCCTCTCCCAGGGCAAGCAGTTTCTGCTGCTGGGCCTTTTTCGTTCCCAGGATATTCAGCCGGACCAACCCTTCGTTCATACCGATGGCATTTTTCCAGTAGTTGGCCGATGCCGCATATTTACCGGCGTAATGGATCTGTACAGCATCATCTTTGAGCATCTCTTCCAGCAGGATCTCCTGCCGTATACCCCGGATGTGTTCCCGCATAAAGTTGGTCGTCTCCATCCGCTCTTCTACCTCATCGGAGATCATATACCGCCAGTTACGCCCGGGAAATCCCATGACAAAGGCAAAGTCCCCCTCCCGGACACCCGATAAACTGATCTTCATATAGTTTTTTACCTCCAGCGGTATATTGGTCTCCGCGTACTCCGCAGGTTCTCCCTCAGCAGTTCCGTAGATGCGGAACAGCGCAAAGTCACCTGTGTGGCGGGGCCACATCCAGTTATCCGTATCGGCACCGAACTTTCCGATAGAGGAGGGAGGCGCCCCTACCATGCGTACATCCTTATAACTCTTTTTAATAAAGAGGTAATAGCGGTTACCTCCGTAGAACGGCTTCAGCTCCACACTCCGGAAACTATTTATTTCAATGCTGTTCTCATCCGCAAAACGGCGTGCTACCCGGTTCAGGTAGGTGGAAGAGAGATAATGGGTGCCTTCCGGATCCTCGTCTGTTTCCAGTTGACTCTTTACATATTCCGTTACCTCCACTATCTTTTCAATGAAAGTAACGGAAAGGTCCCGGCACGGAAGCTCCTCCTGCCGGTTTATGGCCCAGAACCCATCTGTCAGGTAATCCTTTTCTACCGAACTGTGTTGCTGGATAAACCTGTATCCGCAGTGGTGATTGATCAATACCAGACCCTGTGCCGAGATCACCTCTCCTGTACACCCTCCTCCAAAGTGTACCACCGCATCTTTCAGCGAGACGGAATCCGGGTGATAGACCGATTCAATGGGGATCTCCAGGCCCATTTCATACATGATAGCTGCATTCTGGCTTTTCAGGTCCGGAAGCATCCACATACCTTCGTCTGCTTTTACCCACAAAAAGCAGACAAAGGATAAAAGAAGCAATACCTTTCTTCTCATAACGCTGGTTCATTGATTAATAGATCACGGTCATTTCGTCGATCAGGTGTTTGCATCCCCCCAGTTTATCGATCAGGAAGAGAATATAACGTATATCCACATTGATGCAACGCTGCTTTTCAGGATCAAAATTGATATCGCCGCTCAGCGACTCCCAGTTCCCGTCAAAAGCACACCCTATCAGCTCCCCGTTCCCGTTCATCACCGGACTTCCCGAGTTTCCTCCTGTAATATCGTTGTTGGTCAGGAAACATACAGGCAACGATCCGTCAGGCTGTGCATACGGACCGAAGTCACGCTCCAGGATCAGTTCTTTGAGTCTGGCCGGCACCTGGAACTCCCGGTTCTCCGGATCCTCTTTTTCGAGGATGCCGTCAGCAGTGGTGTAATATCTGTAATGAACACCGTCACGGGGTTTGTAGGAAAATACATTCCCATACGTAAGGCGGATAGTGAAATTAGCATCCGGGTAAGACGGGATAGGTAACTTCATCTCTCCCAGTCCCCGGATATAAGTTTTATGGAGCAACGCTAACCGGTTGGTCAGTGGAGATAACTCTTCGTTTATCTCTGCCAGGGCGTCTGTCACCGATCTTCTGAAAATAAAGGCAGGATCGTTCTCTATTACATTGGCCGAAGGGGCTTCCAGAAATTTTTCCAGCCTCTCTTTGTCGGAGAAAAGGGAGTGATCATACATCCGGTTGATGAAAGCCTCCATATCATCCCCATACTCCTTCTCAATAACCTCGTAAAATTCCAGCCTGTACTCCTTCTCTACCCGTCGGGCGTAGAGAGGGATCAGCGTCAGGGCTACCCTGCGGTCTACTTCGTGGTCATAATCTTTATTATGTACCTTATCAAAAGCATCCTCTATCTGAGTAGTAAGAGAAGCCACCTCTTCTCCCTCTCCCTTTTCCATAGCCGTAAGAAGCTGATCCAGCAAATTATGAGGGGCTCCGAATTCGATCCCGGTACGGAATGTCTCTGTCAGCAGGGTGCGCCTGCGTATTAAAGGAGAAGTGGCTGCTACAAGTTCATCTATTTTATCCACTACTTCCTGGTAATCTTTGCTATTCTGCTCTTGTGCGAACCGGTAAAACTCTTTTTCCTGCTCAGCTTTGGTTTCCAATACCTTGTTATCAACAATGGCCTTGTTCATCCCGATGGAGTTTTTCCAGTAGTTCGAAGAACCTGTATATTTATTAGCATACTGGATACGGATCTTATCACTCTGCTCCATCTCTTCCCGCAATATCTGCTGACGAGCCTCCCGGATCAGGATGCGGGGGGTGTTGATGGCATCCATGCGCTCTTTTACCTCAGATACGGTCAGGTAACGGCTGGTACTCCCGGGAAATCCCAGGATCATGGCATAATCTCCCTCTTCCATCCCTTTCAGGGAGATAACCAGGTGTTTGGGTGTCTGTAAAGGGATGTTGTTCTCGTTGTGATCAGCCGGCTCACCGTTCGCATCTGCATAGATACGGAAGATGGAGAAGTCACCCGTATGCCGGGGCCACATCCAGTTATCGGTCTCACCTCCGAACTTCCCTACCGAAGAGGGCGGAGCAGCTACCATCCGTATATCCGTATAGACTTTCCGGTAGATCAGGTAATATTTATTGCCGGCATAAAAGGGAAGAGCCTGTACATCAATTCCTTTTTCTTCGCTCAGATCACTTGCCTCCAGCAAATCCTTAGCTGTTCTTTTCAGGTAAGTATCTCCCAGGGCCTCTACTTCCGTAATAGTACCTTCCCGGATATCTTTTTGTATCCGGGCGGTTATATCTTCGATCCTCCGGATCAGGGTAAATTTTAATCCTGGAGCCGGGAGTTCCTCCCGGCGGTTCATGGCCCAGAACCCCTCTGTCAGATAATCCTTTTCTACCGAGCTCAGTTGCTGGATAAAAGAGTAACCGCAATGATGATTGGTTAGAATAAGACCTTCGGGCGAAATGATCTCTCCGGTACATCCGCCTCCGAAAATACCCACTGCATCTTTCAGGGAGACCCCGACCGGATTATAAAGGTCCTCTGCTTCTAAGTTCAGGCCCTGTTCTTTCATTATATCCACGGAATGTTGCTCCTGCATCAGTTGCAACAGCCACATTCCTTCGTCGGCACGGATACTCATAGTTCCCACTGTCAGCCATACGCTCATA
>JAJPZL010000365.1 GCA_021204375.1 Bacteroides sp. | reverse complement strand
CCATAATTTAGTGACTAATTTATCTCTAGCTCCCTGGCTCTCCCATACATTTTCCAGAATACAAAAAGCCTCTTTAGTTCCTTCTACGGGAAATAGTTTATCGTGTATCCCGTTAAAGAAGAGTGCCGGTTTGGGACAGGCAATGGAGGCTACATGGGGATAATCAAGGTATTTGCGGATACCCGGGATCAGCATGGAGTAGGCAGATCCTCCTTTATTCTGGTTGTTGGTAAATGTCATCAGTGAATCGGTGGTGTTCATCCAGCAGAGGGCAGCAGAGGCTTTGACACGGTCGGAAGCAGCGGATAACATCCAGGCCCGGTAGCCTCCCATAGAGAATCCCAGTGCCCCGATCTTCTCTTCGTCCACTTCCGGAAGGGTAGCCAGGAACTCTGCACTCTGCATATCATCAAAAGTGATCAATCCTCCCCAGGACATTCCCATCTGCATCAGGTTGGAGGCCAGGGCCTGTTGTCCGTCATAATCTACTCCCTCTTTCTGTCCCCGTTCGCTCCAGAAGAGAGCATCGATCGCTAATACTACATATCCGTTGCGGGCGTAGTAATCTCCTGTAAAGAGAGAGTCGTAGCAGCGTACCGACCACTCTTCCGCATCGGCTATTACCTCCCGGGAAACTCCGAAGGGTTTTACTATTTTTTCTTTACCGATGGAGAATTTGGCTCCGTGATCGTGCAGCATAATAATAGCAGGAAAGGGACCTTCTCCTTCGGGAATAAGCAGGTAGGCAGGTATCCGGTACCAATCTGTCAGGTTAAAGAGTATCTTCCGGGCCTCATACCCTTCCCTTTGTTCGGTTTCGAGTACTTCGGCCGCAAATTCACTTACCGGAGGAAGGTTGTCAAAGCAAGCTATGAGCCTGTGGCGGGCTGTTTCTCTCCAGGTAGGAAAATCGGTGATCTCACTGTTCCCCCATGCCAGAGGAAAATCCAGGGTTGCTTTGATCTGGTCCGTAAAGAGCGGCATGTTACGGACCATACCGTACGGAATATATTTTTTTTCACACTCCTGTGCCGGAAGTAAGAGAGGAAGAAAAAGCAAAAATGTAAGTATGTGTTTCATAATTATATTGTTAATAAATATAGCAACGGTAGGCGAAATATATTATATTTTTGTATATTTGAAGTGGAAAAATTGGTAAATGTGGTGGATGCTATGAAGAAGTATCTCTTAATTATTATAGGAATTTTAATGGTGCAGGTAGCGGCTGCGCAATGGAATTGCTCTTTTACTCACTATTCGACCGAAGATAATCTTTCTCAGAATACCATTATGCCTATTATGCAGGATAGCAAAGGAGAAATGTGGTTCGCTACCTGGGACGGAATAAATAAATTTAACGGATATACCTTTAAAACATACAAAGCGAAGCAGGGAAATCATATTAGCCTGACCAATAACCGGGTCGACAGAATGTATGAAGATAAATATGGTTACATATGGATCTTTACCTATGATAACCGTGCCCACCGCTTTGACCCGCGTACGGAAGAGTTTGGGCAGGTGCCTGCTTCCGGAGAGGAGAGTAGTTTGAATATCATGTCGATCCATGTACTCGCTAACGGAACTGTCTGGTTGCTTACCGAGAGTGACGGAGCGATCCGTGTCATTACCGATGAAAAAGATCATTCGCTCACAACAGATATCTATTCTATAAAAACAGGTCTCTTCCCGGCGCTGCAAGTCTATAAGGTGGCCCAGGACAGTGAAGGCAATGAGTGGATGCTGACGGATAACTGGTTGGGAATGATCAGCCCCGGTGAGAAAACTCTTGTTTCCTATTTTGTGGAGACCAAAGAGATACCCTCCAGCGAGGATCAATCTTTTTACTCTTTTGAAGAACATGCCGGAGAACTCTATTTTAGTTCGGATAAAGGGCGTGTATGGCGTTTCCGCCGCAACGGAGAGCGTTTCCAGCTATTAGAACTGGATACCCGTTCTCCGGTCATCTCTATCAATAGTGTCTCCCGGGATATGCTGGTCCTGGCTACAGACCGGGACGGTTTTTCCTCTATAATACGGAAAACCGGAGAGAGTATCCACTATGCTCCTGCCCGGTATCGTGAACTCTCTGAAGTGATCGTATCCACCTATGTGGATAAAAAAGAAGAGATCTGGTTTAAGCAGAACCGGGTTCCCGGAGTGATCACCTATTTCAATCCTTTTACCCGTATCCTAAAAAGTGAACAGATGGAGGTGGAAGCACACGGTGCGAGTCGCTCCCATCCGGCTTTTCATGTCCATGAAGATGTAAATGGCTATACCTGGGTCCATCCTTACGGAGGAGGCTTCTCCTATTTTGACCGGGAAAATAACCGTCTGGTCCCTTTCTATAACCATCCGGATTCTGCCGACTGGCGTTTTTCCAATAAAATTCACGCAGCTTTCTCGGATAGGCAGGGTAATCTCTGGGTATGTACCCACTCCAAAGGGTTAGAGAAGATCACTTTCCTCTCTTCCGCGTTCAGCTTAGATATGCCTTTTCCTTCCGAATATGAATCTCTCAGTAATGATGTCAGGGCCATCTGTGAAGATAAAGAGGGAAACCTCTGGGTGGGTATGAAAGATGAACTGATCCGTATTTATGACAGAGAGTATCGCTACCGGGGATATCTGACGGCTTCAGGACAGATCTCTTATACGAGGACTCCCTTAAAGGGAGTAGCGTATAGTATTATGCAGGATAAAGAGGATTTTATCTGGATCGCTACCAAGGGGGACGGATTGATCAGGGCACAAAAGCGTGGAAGTAGGTATGACCTGATACGGTTCAGCTATAACCGGGATGATATCTACAGCCTGAGTAACGATGATGTTTACTCTGTATATGAGGATGTGAAGGGCCGTATCTGGGTAGCTACCTTCGGCGGTGTAATAAACTACCTCGAAAAAGATAAAGAGGGGAACTATATCTTTATTAATCACCGTAATAACCTGAAAGGTTATTCGATAGACCGCTGTTACCGTACCCGTTATATAACCGGAGATTACCAGGGCCGTATCTGGGTGGGTACTACGGCAGGAACGCTGGCTTTCCGGAGTGATTTTACCAATCCCGAGGAGGTAATCTTCCATTACTATTCTAGGGTACCCGGCGATAACACTACCCTCAGTAATAACGATGTACACTGGATCACCGTAGGGAGCAACGGGGCTATTTACCTAGCTACTTTCGGTGGCGGGCTTAATCGGGTCACTCATGTAGGAGCCGGCGGCGAAGATGCTACCTTTATCTCCTATACGACCAGTGAAGGACTCGCCTCAGATGTACTTCTTTCCATCCGGGAAGATGCCCGGGAAAATTTATGGATCAGCACGGAGAATGGGGTCAGTAAGTTTATCCCACAATCTGGAACCTTTGAGAATTATAACCAGAAGAGTTTTCCCTACCGTTTTCGTTTCAATGAAGCTCTGCTTCCGAATATACTTCCCAGGGAGATCTCTTTTTTTGGTACCAATAGCGGACTTTTCTATTTTAATCCGGACTCTATCCGGAAAGATAACCATGTTCCCTCTATCGTTCTCTCCCGTTTAAGTGTTTACGGAAGAGAGGTAATCCCCCGGGAAAAAGGCATCCTGAAAGTAAACCTGGATGATGCGGACAAACTAGTGTTAACCCATAAAGAGAATATTTTTACCGTTCAGTTTGCGGCCCTGGATTATCGTAATCCTGCTAATATCCAGTATGCCTATAGATTAGATGGATTTGATCCGGAGTGGATCTTTATTGATAAACAGCGGAGTGCTACCTATACCAATCTTCCCAAAGGAGATTATGTATTGAAGGTACGTTCTACCAACAGTAACGGAGTATGGGTGGAGAATGACCGTGCGTTGAAAGCTACGATTTTGTCTTCGTTCTGGGAGACTGCCTGGGCGATGCTGCTCTATATCCTGATCATGATGGGGGTTATCTTTGTGGCGGTTTATATTCTCTTTACGATCTACCGGCTTAAAAATGAGGTAACGGTAGAGCAAAAGATCTCGGACATCAAGCTTCGGTTCTTTACCAATATTTCCCATGAACTCCGTACCACTCTTACCCTGATAGCAGGCCCTGTGGAATATGTGCTCAAGAATACCCATATGCCCGATGAGGTCCGCGAACAGTTGGTTATCGTAGAGCGGAATACCGAACGTATGCTGCGTCTGGTCAATCAGATCCTTGATTTCCGGAAGATCCAGAACAAGAAGATGAAGATGAAAGTGCAGCAGATCGATGTGGTTATCTTTATCCGCCGCATTATGGATAATTTCGAGTCTCTGGCGCAGGATCATCATATCGATTTTGTTTTCCAGTCTGAACAATCCAGTCTTAAACTCTGGGTGGATGCCGATAAATTGGAGAAGATCGTCTTTAATCTTCTTTCCAATGCGTTTAAATATACTCCCCAGGGAAAAATGATCACTGTCTTTATACATGATAATGAAGATTCGGTCTCTATCGGAGTACAGGACCAGGGGATCGGGATCTCTGAGGCTAAGAAGAACTCCATTTTTGACCGGTTTGAGAACCTGATGGATAAGAATGTATTTAACCAGTCCAGTACAGGGATTGGCCTCTCTTTGGTGAAAGAGCTGGTAGAGATGCACTATGCCCTGATCGAAGTGGACAGCAAACTGGGCGAGGGAAGCTGCTTTAAAGTGGAGTTCCGGAAAGGGAAGGAGCATTACGATGAACATGTAGACTTTATTCTGGCCGATTCCGACGAACCGATGCCTATGGAAAAGGTAACGGAGGCGATCATTCCGTTAATAGCTTCCGAAGATGATCTCCAGCCTGTTCCAGATAATGAGGAGACAGCCAAAGAGACATTGTTGCTTATTGAAGATAATGCAGAACTCCGCTTCTTCCTGCGAACGATCTTCTCCTCTTCTTTCCGGGTCATTGAAGCGTCCAATGGCGTAGAGGGGCTTAACAAAGCATTGAAACATCTACCCGATATGATCATCAGCGATGTAATAATGCCGAAAAAGGATGGGATCGAAGTAACCCGGGAGATAAAGACCCATATAACCACCAGCCATATTCCGGTTGTTTTGCTGACGGTTAAGTCTGCTATTGAAAGTAAACTGGAAGGGATAGATATTGGTGCTGACGATTATATTACTAAACCTTTCAGTGCCACCTACCTGAAGGCCCGGGTGGATAACCTGCTGGTGCAGCGCAGGAAACTTCGGGAGCTCTATCGGGCTACTCTATTGGAGAAGCCTGTACAGATGGAAGAAGAGGTTCCGGACCAAGCAGAGATGTCTCTGTATGATAAAAAGTTCATGGATAAACTTCTGGAAGTCATGGAGAGGAATATGGATAACGGTGAACTGGTTGTGGATGATCTGGTACAGGAACTGGCCGTGAGTCGTTCGGTCTTCTTTAAAAAACTGAAGATGCTTACCGGCCTGGCTCCCATTAAGTTTATCAAAGAGATGCGTATCAAACGGGCGGTCCAGCTGATGGAGACCGGTAAGTTTAATATAACCCAGATCGCCTATATGGTGGGAATAAACGATCCCCGCTATTTTAGTAAATGTTTTAAGCAGAAATATGCCATGACCCCTACGGAATACAAGGAGAAAATAGCAAGAGGAAATTGATCTTATGAAGAACTCCCGGTCCCTGTATGAAGAGACCGGGAGTTTTTTATGCATCTTTCCTTAGAAAGAAAAAGTACAGTACAATTGTACCTATTCCTGTAAAAATTAACACTTATTGTTGAAAATCCGGAATATTTGTCTATTTTTGCCATCCTACCTACACTCAGTAACCTTAAGATTTACTTTAAAGAATTTCGAATAAAGTATTCGAACGAAGATACAGCGTTAAAGTATTAATATACTCTGGATGAAAACACTCTTATTAGCTATTTTACTCTTGCCGGGATCTTTCTACCTTGGGGCACAGGAAAGGCGTGCCCAGGTAAAACAACTGGCAGACCACTACTGCTCGGTAGCAGGAAATTATGTTTCTCTTTATTCCGGTAAAGAACAACTGAAGTATATGACAGGTATTGTGGGCCATCCTTACTGAATAGATGACTCTCATGCGCCTGCAACTCTATATTATGACGGGGTTGTTTACGAGGATGTCCTGCTTCGCCTGGATGTGTACCGGGATGAACTTATTATTATCTCTCCCGATAAAAAATTCAATATTATTCTGGTCGGTGATTACTTAGGATAGGCTGATTTTCATGGAAGCCGGGTTATTTACCATACTAAAAACAGTTTACCGGGTTCTCCTTCTACCGGATATTACATTCAGGTATACCAGGGAGAACATACCGTTCTGGAAAAACAGAATAAATATTTCACTCCCAGGTTGTGGATCGCAGGGTGGAAAACTTTTTCTCTGACAAAAAATCTACCTATTATTTGCTCAACGACGGTCAATATTACACAGTGAACAGCAAAGGCGCGCTACTGAAACAGTTCAGATCACATAAAAAAGAGCTGGATAGTTATGTGCGTCGCAATAAGCTGAATTTTAAAAAAGACCCTATCGCGTTTATTACTGCTATTGTTGAACACTACGAAGAATTGCCCCGGTAAGTTATGAGAACATATATCTGTATATTGGTTGCACTTTGCATACTACTTCCTGTAAGCCAGGCCCAGACTCTCGTTGCTATGGATCTCCGGCAGGAACCGCTCAGGGAACTTCTGAATGTGGTGGAAGCTACTACTTCTTATCGTGTTTTTTGCAATTTACAGATCGCTGATACTACAAAGGTCACCGTAACCCTCACTTCGGGTGACCCGGTGCGGATATTATCAGAGGTTGTAAACGAGAAAGATCTGGAACTGAGCATCTATCAGGATCATATCTTTATAGTTCCCCGGGAAACAGAGTTCAGGTTCAGCTGCCGGAAGACTATTTTCTTCGCTGGAGTGATTCGGGTGGGGAAGAACTATCTGCACTGGCTCTCTTCCTGCGTAGGAAAAACCAGAAGGCTACTTCTGAGAATAAGGTATATGAAGTGGGAGAGGCCAGCAGGGCAATAACCGGGAGTGTTATTTTATCCGGAAATGTATCCAACTATAAGACCGGTGATCCCATGCCGTGTATTACCATCTTCAACCGGGATCTTGGTATCGGGGTTACTATCGATATGGATGGAAATTATGAGATAGAGCTTCCTGCGGGAAGACACGACCTTTTTGTACAGGGAGTGGGGCTTACCGATACTAAACGTCAGATCCTGCTTCATACTGGTGGTGCGCTGGATATTGAACTGGAAGAACAGGTCTATGAACTGGATGAACTGACCGTCTCTTCCGAACGGATAGCCAATGTCCGGGCTACTACCATGGGGGTACAGCGGTTGAAACTGGCAGCCGTAAAGAATGTGCCTACTGCCTTCGGAGAGATTGGTATTCTTCGTATAGTGATGTCGCTTCCCGGAGTAAAATCGGTAGGAGAGGTTTCCAGTGGGTTCAACGTACGTGGAGGTTCTACCGATCAGAACCTGATCCTGTTTAATGAAGGAACTATCTATAATCCTACCCATCTTTTCGGATTCTTTTCAGCATTCAACCCGGATGTAGTGAGCGAAATGGAACTCTATAAAAGTAGTATTCCCTCTAAGTATGGTGGACGCATCTCTTCTGTATTAGATATTAATACCCGGGAAGGGAACAAAGAGAAACTAACCGGTTCGGCCAGTATCGGGCTTCTCACCAGTCGCCTCAGTTTTGAAGGTCCTATGGGAAAAAGAACCAATTTCCTGCTGGGAGGACGTACTACCTATTCAGACTGGATCCTTAAACGGCTTCCTGAAAAGAGTGGTTATAAAAACGGCAAGGCCGGATTCTATGACCTGAACGCTGCTGTTAACCACCGTTTCGGAGAACGTGACCTGCTTACTGTCAACGGTTACTTCAGCCACGACCGTTTCAGTTTTAATGAGTACGATAAATATGCTTATCAGAATACCAATGCTTCAGCCAAATGGCGGCATATATTCGGGCCGGAAACAGTGGGAAATTTCAGTGCCGGTTATGACCATTATGGCTATACCACTACTGAAAGCGAGCAGGAGGAGATTGCTTACGATCTCTCTTTCCGCATCAATCAATATTTTGCCAAGGCAGATTTTACCTGGAAACCTCATACTGATCACGAAATAAGCTTCGGGTACAATGGAACCTTTTACGATCTGATGCCCGGGAAGTATCTTCCTCATAGGGAAAATTCTCTCATCGTACCTGATATTATGCAGAAAGAACGGGCGCTGGAGTCTGCCTTCTATGTTGGAGATAACTGGGATATTACCGATAAATTCTCTATCAATGCCGGTATCCGTTACTCTCTCTTTAATGTATTGGGTCCCCGTACTTATAATCTGTATGTTTCGGACGAACTTCCTTCTTTAGAGACAGTTACCGAAGAGGTATCGGGCAGTGAGGTACTTAAAATCTGGCATGGAGCTGAATATCGCCTTTCCACCCGTTATGAGATCCTGGATAATCTTTCTGTAAAAGCAGGATTCAATACCATGCGGCAATATATTCATAAACTATCCAATACTACGATCATGTCGCCTACTGATACCTGGAAGCTGAGTGATGTCAATATCCGTCCCCAGACCGGAAACCAGATCGCAGCAGGTATATATAGTAACCTGATGAATAACAACCTGGAACTTTCGCTGGAGGGATACTATAAAACCATGAATAACTATCTGGATTACCGTAGTGGTGCGGAACTGGCTATGAACCATCACATTGAAACCGATGTGCTGGAGACCAAAGGACGGGCGTACGGAGTGGAGTTTATGATCAAAAAGCCCGGAGGAAAACTGAATAGTTGGGTAAGTTATACCTATTCACATACCCAGCTTCGGCAGAAGGATCTCCGGATTGCCGAACCGATGAATGGGGGAGACTGGTATGTGGCTGATTATGATAAACCTCATGAACTGAAATTTGTCGGTAATTATAAATTTACCCGTCGTTATAGTGCTTCGCTGAATTGTGATTACAGTACGGGCCGCCCGGTTACACTGCCCGTTTCCAAATACTGGTATAACGGTAGCTAGTATATTTACTATTCCGAACGTAACCAGTACCGTATTCCGGATTTCTTCCGTATGGACTTTGCTTTCAATATAGAACCCAGTCATCACCTGACACTTCTTACCCACAGTATGATCTCTTTCGGGGTATATAACCTTACGGGGCGTAAGAATGCCTACTCTGTATATTATGTATCAGAGAACGGTTATTTGAAAGGGTATAAGATGGCTATTTTCGGAATACCTATCCCGTATGTGTCTTATAATATAAAATTCTGATCTTTAACCTATAGGTAAATTATAACTATTGATCCATGAAACAGTCTATAAAATATTTTATCCTGAGTAGCATTGTGCTTGTATGTTTGATCCCGGGTTGTGTGTCCGACTATACTCCTTCCGGTATTGAAGAGGTGGAGAACCTGTTGGTGGTGGAAGGCTCTATTACCGGTGGGGAAACCCTTATTAAACTGAGCCGGAGTGTGGGACTTACTGCCGACCTGGATAACAGTGTCTGGATTGAAAATGCGGATGTATATATCGAACGGAGTGACAACACCCGTACAGAGCGGTTGGAAATGGTTTCTCCCGGGGAGTACAGGGTAGAGATGGAGGAACTCAGCAGTGAGCTTGAATACCGTCTCTATATTGCGCTCGATGGAAAAGAGTACCGTTCTGGTTTTCTGGCTCCACTTATTACTCCGGAGATGGAATCCCTGCATTATATTAAGGAGGGAGAAGGGATGCCCATATACTTCTGTGTAAATACCCACGATCCTTTGAACCAATCTTATTATTACAGGTGGACGTATGAAGAGTATTGGGAAGTTTGGTCGACTCTTTTTGCAGCAGGAGAAGAACTGGAGGATGGTACCATTCTTCCTTATGACCTGGACACCGGTAATAATATTTATTATTGCTGGGGAAATGCTGCATCCAGTACCTTTATTCTGGATAGTAGTCTTGCTATGGAAGGAAATAGGGTCCGTAACAAACGGCTTATGGAGAGGACTCCTGAGGATGAACGTTTTTCGGTACTTTATTATATCCAGGTAAACCAGCAGATCCTTCGAAAAGAGGCGTATGGCTATTTCTCTAATCTTCAGAAAAATGTAGAAGAGAGTTCCGGACTGTTTGCTCCCATGCCTACCGAAGTACGGGGTAATATTGCCTGTGAATCTGATCCTTCGCTGACTATGATCGGATACATTGAAGTTGCCACAACGACTACTAAGGAACGGTATGTAGAGCGGGAGGAAGGATTATATGAGCCTGTTTCAAGATCGTGTATGAGTTATACAATGAGTCAGTTAATGAGTATGAACCCGGGAATGGATGAGGCATCTTTAAGGCGTATGTATCAATATTATTATACCGATATGAATGGGAATGTTTATTCCCTGAAAAGCTGTCTGGATTGTCGTACCAAAGCCAATGCCGGTAAGAATAAACCCGATTTCTGGCCTACGGATAACCTATAAAAAGAGATGAAGAACATAAGTAAAATAGTTTTTATTCCTGCACTTGTCATATTGCTATGGGTACAGACCGGAAAAGCTCAGGAACCTTTCCGGGAAAGAGTCTATGTGCAGACTAATAAAAATGTCTATGTTGCCGGAGAGATACTCTGGTTGAAACTCTATACAACCGATCATCAGGGAGTGCCCGATTCGCTGAGCAAAGTGGGTATATAGAACTTCTTAGTGAAGATTATCCGGTGGTACAGGCGAAAGTGGATATCTCTGCAGGGGTCGGAGAGGGGTGGATGGAACTTCCCGCCGGACTTTCTACCGGTAATTACCGGTTAAGTGCCTATACACGTTATATGCGGAATGAAGAAGAGAGTATCTTTTTCAATAAAATAGTGAGTATACTTAATCCGTTTGAGAAAGATAACTCTGTTCCGGTTGATAGTACCGAGATAACTCCTGGTATTGCTGCTGTACAATCGCCGGGATCAACCCTTTCTGTAACCACCGATCAAGCAGCTTACTCCCGGCGCAGCGAGGTTCAGTTACGGCTGGCAGGAGTTCCGGAGAATATACACTCTCTTACCGTATCGGTGGCCGGGAATGATATTTATACGGGTATTCCCTCTTCTACACTGGCCGGCTAGCAGCAGTCTCTTCTTTCACAGCCTCCCTATCCTGTGGGTACTACCTATCTTCCCGAATACGAAGGACATATTATAGAGGGACAGATTATGGATGCTGAAACCGGCAAGCCTGCCAACGGGCAGGGAGTAGCCCCTATGTTTGCCTTTGTAGGAGATAATATGACCCTGTTCAGGGGGCAGACCCATCCGGAAAACAGCCAGGTCACTTTTTATACCCGGCGTATTACCGGAAAGAGAGAGGCAGCTACCATAGGCTTTAGCCTGGAGGATAAGGATAAGTTCCGTGTAGATATGGTACCTCCTTTTGTGAAGCACTCTTTCAAAGAACTTCCCCGGCTCTCCTTGCGTCCTGAGTGGGAAAAGGCTTTGCAGGAGAGAGCCATAGGGGTGCAGGCTACCCAACTCTATATAGCCGATTCGGTGAGTCGTACCGATGTAATTCCCGGATATATCCGTACCCAACCCGACTGGGTCTATAAACTGGATGAGTATATGCGTTTCCCCACCATGCAGGATATTGTAATAGAGTTTATTACTCCTCTTCGGTTCACCCGGCGGGGACAAGATCGCAGCCTTTCTATTCTTACCGAAGAACGGGTGGGTTTTAACCGGGATAATACGTTACTTCTGGTAGATGGGGTACCTATCAGCGACCACAATGTGATCTTTAATTATGATCCCTTGCTGGTAGAGAAAATTGATATCTATTCGGGTTATTATACCTTTAGTGAAAGTATCTTCAACGGGATTGTCTTTTTCCATACCTATAAGCATGATTATCCCGGGCTTCGGGTAGGAAGAGATACCCAGTTCTTTGATTACGAAGGAACACTTCCTAAACGTCATTTCGATATGCCGGATTATAGGGATCCGCAAAGTGTATACAGGCGTTTGCCCGATTACCGCCATACCCTGCTCTGGATGCCTGAAGTGGTAACCGGGGGGCAAAATGAAGTGATCATTCCTTTTACTACTTCTGACCTGACAGGGAGTTTTCTGGTGAATGTAGAGGGGATCACTACCACCTGGGATCCGGTAAGCGGGACGGCGGTGATAGAGGTGATACCCTGATAGGGGAGAATGGATACGGTGAAAAAGTGGTCACGGGCTTTTCAGAGAGGATAAATGGAATAATTATAATAAGTGTAATAGGGTTGTCCCTGGTTTTGGGCCAGGGGCTTCTTTTTGTAGCTTTGTAACTGCTTTATTTATTTTATAT
>JAJPZL010000231.1 GCA_021204375.1 Bacteroides sp. | reverse complement strand
GATTTTTTCTCTAAATACCATGGCTCCGAAAATAAATGATACTACTATACTTCCACGGCGAATCATGGAGACAATTGAGATCATAGAATCTTCAAAACTCAGGGCGTAGAAATAAACAAAGTCGGCAGCTGAGAGAAATATAGAGATAAGGAGTATAGACCAGGTCCAGTGAAAAGGGGTTGTTGCTTTTCGTTTTGGCCACCAGAGTAGCATCAGCACAGGCCCCATAATAAAAAGTTGATAGATATTATACCAGGATTGTACCAACATAGGGTGGAACAGTCCCATCAAATATTTATCGTAAAGACCACTAATGGCTCCTGTGATAGCTGAAAGTACAATGAAGAATATCCATTTATTATGCTTAAAATCAATTCCTTCTTTCTTTCCGGAACGGCTTAACATAAAAAAAGAGAGTATAGCCAACAGTACTCCGACCCATTGATATAGGTTGAGGCGTTCTCCAAAGAGCAACATGGCACCTACCAGTACCATAACCGGACGGGTAGCATTGATGGGGCCCACAATGGTAATGGGAAGGTGTTTCATTCCAAAATAACCGAATATCCAGGAGGAGAGCACGATAAAGGATTTAAGCAGAATATATTTATGGGTTTCCCAGCCTGCCTGTGGTACAAAGAAGAGGGAATCGGGTTCTGCCCCTGGACTCCACAGGGAAAATAGGATAAAAGGGATAAAAATAAAACTGGAAAACAGCGTATTGAGAAACAATACCGGAAGTATAGCGTTGTTCTTCAGGGAATGTTTTTTAAATACAGCATAAAATCCCAGCAAAGTTGCCGAGAGAAATGCCAGTAATAACCACATTTGTTGTTTATTTAATACTCTTTAAATAGGTCTTCGGGATATCCTACATCGGTCAGGAAAAGAGCTTGCCCAGGTACGGAGGTACCGGCCTTACAACGATCTTTCTCTTCGATAATGCGGCAGAACCCCTCTACCGTAAGTTTTCCTTTTCCTACTTCCAGCAGGGTACCCACTATGACCCGTACCATATTCCGGAGAAAACGGTCGGCCTGAATAGTAAAGACCCATTTGTCTTCTCTTTCGGGAGTCCATGCGGCATGCATGATCCGACAATTGTTGGTCTTTGCGTCGGTATGTAATTTACTGAAACTAGTAAAGTCTGTATAATTAAAAAGCTGGCCGGTAGCTTTGTTCATTTTATCGAAATCAAGGGCACCATGTACCCGGTAGCAATATTGCCGTCCGAAAGGAGATTTGTGATTTGTAATATGGTATTGGTATCGGCGGTAAGTCGCATTAAAACGGGCGTGTGCCTCCGGTTTTACTTCCCGTATCCGGTAGATAGATATATCCGGAGGGAGCAAACGGTTTAGTTTTTCGGCCAGGAAGGCAAGATCGGGAAAAGTTTCCGGATGGTCAAAGTGAGCCACCATCAGTGAGGCATGCACACCTGTATCGGTACGCCCGGCTCCGGTAATTTCTACCGTACGGCGAAGTAGAGTACCCAGCGCATTCATCAGTTGCTGTTGTACGGTGTCTCCATTCGGCTGTATCTGCCAGCCGTGGTAGTTGGTTCCGTCGTAAGCCAGGTAAATAAAGTATCTATGCACGCTCATTCTTTTATCCGGTTGCAAAGATACAATAAATGAGTTTACATACAGGTATCCGAAGGGGGATTTTCCGTAATCCGGTTATCCACTCCCCAGTTCATCTTGTTCCGTAGCGTGTTGAAGAAGACATGATTATACCGTTTAACTACTTTGGTGGTGTAGTCTGCCTTTTTGATCGTAAGCCTGCTTCCCTGCGAAAGAGTTTCGTTCCGTCCGTCAATGGCGATCAGGAAGTTATGATTGCGGCTTTCTACATCCAGGGTGATCTCCCAATCGTCACAGATGACGATCGGACGGATATTCAGGCTGTGTGGGGCAACGGGAGTAATAGCTATGGTATTGGAATGGGGTACAATAACCGGTCCTCCTACACTTAATGAATAGGCAGTAGAGCCTGTGGGAGTAGAGATAATTAATCCGTCCGCTTCGTACGTAGTCAGGTAAGCACCGTTGATGGAGGTGTGTATAGTGATCATAGAAGAGCTGTCTCTTTTTAAAACAGCAATTTCATTAAGCCCGTAAGGGCTGTATTTTAACGAATGACTCTCAGATTCCAGCTTCAGTACGGTGCGGAGCTCTACTTTATAACGTCCTTGGTAAATATCGTCGATGGTGGTGGTAATATCTTCGGGAGCAATATCAGCCAGAAAGCCCAGTCTGCCGGTATTGATCCCTAAAATAGGAATATTCTTATTGCCTACCGCACCTGCTGCCCGCAGGAAAGTACCGTCTCCACCGATGCTGATCACCATATCAGCCATAAAGTTATCCTCTTCGAATGTTTCGGTATCTTTCAGATCACTACTTCTACTTTCCTGAAGGAAGCGGTAAAAATCATTGCTGATGCATATCTGCGCCTGATATTTTCGTAATGCCTGTAGCAGGATGTCAGCGTAGCAGGAATTTTGAGTGCGGTATGTATTTCCGAATAGGGAAAACTTCATAGGAGACAATTATTTACTAACACTAAAGAACGGAGAAACAAGTAAGTTCACCGGAGGGAACGAGATTAATATAGGTTTCATATTCTTTATTAGTTATTTGGTTACTTTTGCGAATCTTTTCACAGGCAATATCCCCTGTTTTCAGTAAATCCTATTACTTTTGCACAGTATTTACTATGCAAATTTGGGATTTTTTTTGGTACACCCGGGTTGTTGTCGCCAATATTTTATATTTTTGACGAAATAAGCAGATACCCGGTGGTTAATGACATAATTGGAAATGACAAAATTAAGTGTAAACATCAACAAAATAGCGACCCTACGCAACTCCAGGGGAGGTGATGTACCTAATGTGGTAAAAGTGGCATTGGATTGCGAAGCGTTTGGTGCAGAGGGTATAACCGTACATCCCCGTCCGGACGAACGGCATATCCGCCAGGCGGATGTCTATGAACTGCGTCCGTTATTGCAGACAGAATTCAATATTGAAGGGTATCCTTCGAAAGATTTTATAGATCTAGTATTAAAAGTAAAACCGACTCAGGTGACCCTGGTACCGGATTCGCCCGACCAGCTGACCTCTAATGCGGGTTGGGATACAAAAAGTAACCTGGAATTTCTTTCCGAGATACTGGAAGAGTTCAAGAGTGTAGGTATCCGTACCTCTGTTTTTGTGGACCCTGATAAAGAAGCGGTAGAATATGCTGCCAGGGCCGGAGCAGATCGGGTGGAACTTTATACGGAGCCTTATGCAACGCTTTATGTGAAGAGCCCGGAAGAGGCGCTGGCTCCTTTTCTGGCCAGTACAAAAACAGCACGTAGCCTGGGGATGGGACTGAATGCCGGACATGACCTGAGCCTGGTGAACCTGGCGTATCTCCATAATCATATCCCCTGGATCGATGAAGTATCGATAGGACATGCACTTGTTAGCGATGCCCTTTATATGGGACTGGAAAAAACAATTCAAGAATATAAAAAAGCTCTTTTGTAAGATGAATACACTATTGTTACTGGCACAAGTTGCACTACCCGGAGGAGAAGAGGCCAATCCTGTACTTATCCCAGTTGTTGAAACGGCAGAAAAAATGAATCTTTTTGATATGGCCATGAAAGGGGGATGGATCATGGTTATCCTCGCTCTTTTCTCTATTGTGGCTTTTTACATCCTTTTTGAGCGTATTATTGCTATCAAAAAGGCCGGAAAAGAGGATTCGATGTTCATGGATAAGATCAAGGATTATATCCTGAGCGGGGATATCCGTTCGGCAGTGAACTATTGCAAAAATATGGATACTCCGTCGGCCCGTATGATCGAGAAAGGGATTTCGCGTCTGGGACGTCCGGTAAGTGATGTGCAGTCGGCCATTGAGAATGCCGGTAATATTGAAGTAGCAAAGCTGGAAAAGGGGCTTGCGGTCATGGCCACTATTTCGGCCGGTGCTCCGATGTTAGGATTCCTCGGAACCGTAACCGGTATGGTGAGAGCTTTCTGGGAAATGGCCAATGCGGGTAATAACATTGATATATCACTTTTGTCGGGTGGTATTTACGAAGCGATGATCACCACAGTAGGAGGACTTACGGTCGGTATTATTGCCATGTTCTCCTATAACTACCTGGCAACCCTGGTAGATGGTGTGGTCAACAAAATGGAAGCCAAAACCATGGCTTTTATGGATCTGCTTAACGAACCGATGCAAAAATAAGCGGATATGGCACTGAAAAGGAGACAAAAGTTATCCCCGGCCTTTAGTATGGCGTCCATGACGGACCTCATTTTTCTGCTTCTGATCTTTTTTATGATCACCTCAACGCTGGTATCCCCTAATGCGATCAAAGTATTGCTGCCTCAAGGGAAACAGCAGACTTCGGCCAAGCCGCTTACCCGGGTGATCATTGACAAGGAGCTGAACTATTATGGCGGTTTTGGTAATGAAAAGGAGCAGCGTCTGGATCTGGCCGCTCTTACCCCCTTTCTGCAGGATTGTGCGGAGAGAGAGCCGGAAATGTATGTAGCGCTCTATGCGGACGAAACAGTTCCCTACGGAGAGATTGTAAAGATACTCAATATTGCCAACGAGAATAAGTTCAAAATGGTGCTGGCTACACGCCCGCCCGAGAACTATTAACAGATAGGAATGACCGAACGTAAAAAGCGAGAATCTATAGCACTGGGAGGTACCCTGCTTCTGCACGCAGGAGTGGTCCTGTTACTACTTATCGTTACTTTCACCCGTCCGGAAAAACTGGAAGAGAGTGGGGTAGAGGTAATGATGGGAGAGGTAGTTGCCTCACGGGGTACGTATGATCCTAATACGATGGTGGATGTGGATATCCTTGCACAGGAACTCCCTGCCGCATCGGCTGCCACTCCTTCTGTACCCGAACCTGTGGAACAGGAACTTATTACGCAGGCTGAAGAGGAGAGCGTAGTGATCACCTCGAAAACAGAGACCCAGCCAAAGCGTCCGGAACTCAAACCGGAGGAGAAGAGCAAAGCAGAAAAGACAGAAGAGGCCCGTAAAGCAGCGGAAGCTACTGCGGAGGCGCAAAGGAGGGCCGCTGCCGAAGCGGCTGCCCGACAGGTGGCAGGTGCTTTTGGGAAAGGAGCCCAGATGGATAATCGTGGAAATTCGGCAGAGGGAACCGGTGTGGAAGGAAGTCCGCAGGGAAACTCCAATACCGGAAACAGCACCGGAAGTCCGGGTTATGGTATCTTTGACCTGGGAGGCCGTTCACTGGGCCCCTGTGGCCTACCAAGACCCGTTTATAATGTACAGGATGAAGGTAAAGTGGTAGTGACCATTACGGTAAATCCGGCAGGAGAGGTCATTGCTACAGCTATCAACCGGGAGACCAATACGGTAAATCCCACTTTACGGAAAGCTGCCGAAGATGCAGCAAAGAAAGCAAGGTTTAATCAGGTTTCGGGCGTGAATAATCAGACCGGAACGATCACATATTATTTTAATCTACGATAAATACCTTTAGGCTTATGAAAACAGTTTATCTATTTTTAGCAGACGGATTTGAAGAGATTGAAGCATTGGCTACTGTGGATATCCTCAGAAGAGCAGAACTGGATGTAAGAACCGTGTCGGTTACCGGAACAGAAGTGGCTACGGGTGTCCACGGGATACCGGTAATAGCAGATACTACTTTTGAGCAGACTCAGTTTGAAGATCTGCTGGCCCTTATCCTTCCCGGAGGATGGCCGGGAGCAGATAATCTGGATAAGCATGAAGGAGTGAAGAAGAGGGTGCTGCAAACCCTGGGTGAAGGTAAGGTCGTAGCAGCTATCTGTGCCGCTCCGATGGTACTGGGTAAGCTGGGATTACTGAAAGGTAAAAAAGCCATCTGCTATCCGGGATTTGAAGAGTATCTGGAAGGTGCAGAGATAGTGGATCAATATGCAGTAAAAGATGGACTGATCGTTACCGGTAAAGCTCCGGCAGCGGCAGTTGATTTTGCATTGATGATCGTTGCTACACTGGTGAGTGAAGAGAAGGCTGCTGAAGTCGCGGCAAGTTTGTGCCTGAAACCCTGATCTCTCCGGATGCGGAAATATGTGGTAATTGTTGCAGGCGGGAAGGGGCTGCGTATGGGAGGGGATCTTCCCAAACAGTTTATCCCGGTAGGAGGTAAACCGGTGCTGATGCATACCCTGAATGCTTTCTATACCTATGATCCGGAGATAGAGATCATCCTGGTCCTGCCTCCGGAGCATCATGCCTACTGGACAGAACTTTGCCGGGAGTATGATCTGACTATTCCTCACCGGATCGCGCCGGGAGGCGAAACCCGTTTTCACTCTGTACGCAACGGATTAGTATTGATAGCAGATGATGAAGGGTTGGTTGCCGTACACGATGGAGTAAGGCCTTTTGTTTCGCAGGAGGTAATTGCCCGGTGTTATGAAGCAGCCGCACACTATGAGGCAGCAATTCCGGTGACCGATATTGTAGAGACTTTACGCCGGGTTGATCCTTCTGCCAGTATTACAGTAGACAGAAGCTGTTATAAGCTAGTACAGACTCCACAGGCCTTTTCGGTGCCTGTGTTGAAAAGATGCTATAATAGAGAATTTATGGATTGTTTTACCGATGATGCTTCGGTAGTAGAAGCTGCCGGAAAAACTGTTCACCTGGTAGAGGGAAACCGGGAAAATATAAAAATAACGACTCCCTTTGATTTAAAACTGGCTGAGATATTACTGAATGTTTGATCTGAGAACAAGAGATATCATGTTTTTGCCGGGGATAGGTCCTCAGCGTGCCGGTGTATTGAACAGGGAGTTGGGAATCTATTCACTCCATGATCTTCTTTATCACTTTCCCTATAAATATGTAGACCGGAGCCGTCTCTATTATGTCCATGAGATTAACGGGAATATGCCTTACATTCAGCTGAAGGGTCACATTCTTAGTATGGAAACGGTCGGTGAGGGACGGAGTCGCCGCCTGGTAGCCCATTTCAGTGACGGAACCGGAGTGATCGATCTGGTATGGTTCCAGGGAATTAAATACGTCGCCGGTAAATACAATACCAGGCAGGAGTATATTGTGTTTGGAAAACCGACTCTGTTTAATGGTCGTGTTAATATTGCTCATCCGGAGATTGATCATGCTTCGGAACTTACCCTCTCCTCTATGGGGTTGCAGCCTCATTATCATGCTACCGAGAGGATGAAGAGAAGCTATATGAATTCTAACTTTATTCAGAAAGCTATATCCGTTCTTTTTAACCAGATAACCGGTGAAATTCCCGAAACATTGTCGCCCTCTATTATTGCCGCTAATCATCTGATGCCCCTTACAGAGGCACTTCGTGCGATCCATTTTCCTAAAAATCCGGATGAGTTGCGCCGTGCCCAGACACGGCTGAAGTTTGAAGAGCTTTTTTATATTCAGCTCAATATATTGCGTTATAGTCAAGAGAGGCAACGCAAATACCGGGGATTTGTATTTGAGCATGTCGGTAAATACTTTAATGAGTTCTATCATAACAATCTTCCCTTTTCATTAACGGGTACCCAGAAAAGAGTGCTCAAAGAGATCCGGTATGATGTAGGTAGCGGCCGGCAAATGAACCGCCTGTTGCAGGGCGATGTAGGGAGTGGCAAAACCCTGGTGGCACTGATGAGTATGCTGATGGCATTGGATAATGGATATCAGGCTTGTCTAATGGCTCCTACGGAGATTCTGGCTAATCAGCACTATGAGACTATTAAAGAACTTCTGTTCAGTATGAATATCCGGATCGAACTACTAACCGGATCCACCCGTAAGAAACAGCGGGAATCTATTTTATCCGGTTTACTTACCGGCGAAATAAATATCCTGATCGGTACCCATGCCGTACTAGAGAATACGGTCAACTTTGCTAAACTGGGTATGGTGGTGATTGATGAACAGCACCGCTTCGGTGTTGCCCAGCGGGCACGGCTCTGGAGTAAGAACTTTAATCCTCCGCATGTATTGGTCATGACAGCTACTCCAATTCCCCGTACACTGGCAATGACCCTGTATGGAGATCTCGAAGTATCGGTCATTGATGAACTACCGCCCGGTCGTAAACCTATTGTTACGGTACATCAGTTTGACAACCGGCGTAAAAGCTTGTATGACTCTATCCGGAAGCAGATTGAAGAGGGTCGGCAGGTCTATATTGTTTTTCCCCTCATACAGGAGAGCGAAAAGATTGACCTGAAGAATCTGGAAGAGGGATATCAGCATATCTGCGAAGAATTTTCCGGTTATACGGTTTGTAAGGTACACGGGAAAATGAAAGCTGCCGAAAAAGATGCGGAGATGCAACGTTTTATCAGTGGAGAAGCCCATATTATGGTCGCTACCACGGTGATTGAAGTAGGAGTAAATGTACCCAATGCTTCTGTCATGGTGATAGAGAATGCAGAACGTTTTGGTCTTTCGCAATTGCATCAGCTCCGGGGGCGTGTGGGCAGAGGGGCAGACCAGTCTTATTGTATCCTGGTCACTAGTTATAAGCTGAGCGAAGATACCCGGAGACGTTTGCAGATCATGGTTGAGTCCAACGATGGGTTTAAAATTGCCGAGGCCGACCTTAAATTAAGAGGACCCGGTGATCTAGAAGGAACGCAGCAGAGTGGAATTCCTTTTAATCTTAAAATTGCCAATCTGGCCAGGGACGGACAGTTGTTAGGGTATGCCAGAGAAGTGGCACAAGCTGTTATTAATGACGACCCTGAAGCATCAAAGCCGGAGAATGAACTCCTGTGGAAACAACTAAAATCTCTTCGCAAAACTCAGGTCAACTGGGCATCCATCAGCTAAGATTTAACTTAATAAGTGTATAAAGAGCGTAAGGTGTTGTAAAACATGATTTTTTGTAAACTTTTTCTGTAATCTTCTGTTGAGGGGATTTTCTTCTGGAATGTTCACGGCATATCTCTGAAAAATAGTTAATAAAGTATGCTTCGTATCAAAGTTTTTTCCTATCTTTAAGCGAATTTCTAAAAAACCTTACTTGTATCATGATAGAAAAAACACTGGTTATTTTAAAACCATGCACAATGCAGCGTGGGCTTATAGGCGAAATTGTTAATCGCTTTGAACGCAAAGGTTTACGCCTTGCAGGCATGAAAATGATACAATTAACGGATGAAATTCTGAGTGAACATTATTCACATCTGAGCACCAAACCTTTTTTTCAGCGGGTAAAGGATTCTATGATGACTGCCCCTGTGATAATATGTTGTTGGGAAGGTGTGGATGCCATTCAGGCGGTTCGTACATTGACAGGTCCGACGAACGGACGGCTGGCAGCTCCGGGAACTATACGTGGAGACTATAGTATGAGTTATCAGGAGAATATAGTACATGCTTCTGATTCACCGGAAACAGCTGCCATAGAATTAAATAGATTTTTTAAACCCGAAGAATTATTCGAATACAAGCAGGTTACCTTCCCGTATATCTATGCTTGTGATGAGTATTAATTAGGAAAATTAGATAATGGAATTTAACTGGATTAAGAAAGTAGCGTTAGGAGCGGTTGCATTGGTGAGTCTGAATTCTTATTCGCAGGATCTTATAGCCCGGCAGGCACCGATCGATAAGAAAGTAAAGAGCGTTGATTCATTAGCGTTACAAAAACAAATTAAAGCCGAACAGGCTGAATATCCCGCATATAGCCTTTATCCTGAATGGAGTAACAAAAGTGTTAGTCTGGCAGGGCAAAAACTCAATATTCCCGAATCATACAAGATAGACCTGACAGGTTTCAGTATGCCGACCACCAATACGCGTGTAACTTCACCGTTTGGACCCCGTTGGAGAAGAATGCACAATGGAATTGATATTAAAGTACATATAGGTGATACTATTTATGCGGCTTTTGACGGAAGAATACGTATCGTAAGCTTCGAGCGTCGCGGATATGGTAATTATGTCGTAATTCGTCACGATAACGGGCTGGAAACTATCTACGGTCATCTTTCCAAACATTTGGTAAAAGAGAATGAGTATATACAATCGGGACAGCCGATCGGTCTGGGAGGAAATACAGGACGTTCCACCGGTTCTCACCTTCACTTTGAAACCCGTTTCATGGGTGTTGCCATCAATCCTGCTTTTATGTTTGACTTCCCGAACCAGGATATTGTAGCAGATTACTATACCTACCGCAAAACGGGCGGAAGGAGTACTTCGGTCTCTTCTGGTACCATGGCTTTGGCTCAGAATGGTACTATCCGTTACCATAAAGTACAGAAAGGGGATACATTATCCAAAATTGCCAAACAGCGTGGTACAACCATAAATAAACTCTGCCAGCTTAACAGGATCAGTAAAACCACTGTACTCAGGGTGGGGCAGGTATTACGTTGTTCGTAAAAGAATTAGATTATAAATAAAGGAAGAGGGTACTTTAAATTATTTTAAAGTACCCTCTTTTCTTTTCTGTGTAATTATTCTTACCTTTGTGCTCTATTTATAACGAAATGAAAGATACCAAACAGCAATTCGAACATGCGATAGCCATTTGCCGCGATTTATTTGCCAAAAAGTTGCATGATTATGGTCCTGCCTGGCGTATCCTACGCCCTGTTTCAGTTACTGATCAGATATTTATTAAAGCAAATCGTATCCGCAGTATTGAGGTAAAGGGAGTTTCGCTGGTCGATGAGGGCATCCGTTCGGAATTTATTGCCATCGTCAACTATGGTATCATAGGCCTTATTCAATTGGAACTTGGATATGGGGAGATTGCTGATATTACCAAGGAGAAGGCACTTTCTTTGTACGATAAATATGCGCAGGAGGCTTTAACCCTGATGCTGGCCAAAAATCATGATTATGATGAAGCCTGGCGTTCTATGCGCATCAGTTCCTATACAGATCTTATCCTGATGAAAATTTATCGCACCAAACAGATCGAGTCGCTTGCTGGTAATACACTGGTATCTGAAGGGATTGATGCCAATTATATGGATATGATCAATTACTCGGTATTTGCACTCATAAAACTGGAGTTTGGAGAATAAACATCTACATAAAGCACTTGTTTTCTGGACCACTTTGTGTCGCCTTGTCCTGGGAATGGTTTTTATCTTTTCAGGATTTGTCAAAGCAGTCGATCCCCTTGGAAGTCAGTATAAAATAGAGGACTATCTGGAAGCATTCAATCTGGCTGCTTATGTTCCTGCTTTTATTCCACTCCTGGCCGCTATTTTGCAGGGAGTCGTAGAGTTCGTCCTGGGAGTATGGCTGACACTGGGTATCCGTCGCAAGATCAGTACCTATTTTATCCTGGTAATCATGTGCCTGATGACTCCTCTCACTTTTTATCTGGCTCTGGAGAATCCGATCTCTGACTGTGGTTGTTTTGGAGATGCCTGGGTGATTACCAACTGGCAGACATTCTGGAAAAATATAGGGTTACTGATCGCTGCTGTAAGCGTATTTAAGTGGAGGCGGCTTCTTTTCCCGGTGATTAGTGAGAAATCACAGTGGATTGTAGCTATTTATACTATATTCTTTATTTTTGCTATTACAGGCTATTGCCTGAACCGGTTGCCGGTGCTGGATTTCCGGCCTTATCGCATTGGGAACAGTATTCCGGAGGGAATGAGTATTCCCGAAGGTGCGGTGCCTAACCGGTATGAAAGTCGTTTTATCCTGGAAAAGGATGGAGTAAAACAAGAGTTTACCCTGGAGAATTATCCGGATAGCACCTGGACTTTTGTAGAAGCCCGTTCTGTGCTGGTTCAAAAAGGATATGAACCCTCTATTCACGATTTTTCCATTGTTACGCAGGAGGAGGGAGAGGATATCACAGAAGAGGTATTGAGTGATCCCGGTTATACATTTCTGCTTATTGCTCATCGCCTGGAAAAGGCAGACGACGCAAATATTGACCTGATCAATGAGATCTTTGATTACAGTGTGGAGAACGGATATGCTTTTTATTGCCTGACCTCCTCCTCAGACGAAGAGATTGAGAACTGGAGAGAGCGTACCGGTGCCGAATATCCGTTTACTTTTACAGACGATATTACACTGAAAACCATTATACGGGCCAATCCCGGATTACTGCTGCTGAAAGAAGGAGTGATCCTGAATAAGTGGAATTATACCGAAGTGCCTGATGAATATGCGCTTTCGGATCGCCTGGAAAACCTTGAGTTGGGCAGGATAAAAGAGATAAATAATGTGAATACGATAGGCAGAATTATCCTTTGGTTCTTTCTGCCGTTATTCGTTGTGTTAGGTATAGACCGCTTGTGGTTAAAAAGAAAAAAATAATTTATTTAATCCTTTAAAACAGAAACAAAATGAGAAAAAACATTGTTGCAGGTAACTGGAAAATGAAC
>JAJPZL010000391.1 GCA_021204375.1 Bacteroides sp. | reverse complement strand
ACAATATACTTAATAAAAAAGTACTCTGAATATCATAGTCAGAGTACTTTTTTTGTATCTATTTTAAACATTCTATTTTTTCTATCCGGAAGGGAAGCGGAATATTTTTACGGTATACAGTCGCTTCGAAAGTAGCTATCAGTTCTCCCTGCTGATTGGTTACATCTACCTGGTAATGACCGGTAGCAGGATGCAGAAATCTTTCTCTGGCTTCCGCATATAATGTATCACCGGGTATACTTCTTCGTAAAAATGTGATGCTGGAGGTCATAGAGAAGGCCAGATTACCGTGTGAATTGGAAGCGGCAGCAAGTGCCAGGTCGGCCAGGGTGAATATAGCACCTCCCTGCGTGGTATTACCGGCATTGAGGTGTTTCTCTTCTACTACCATGCGGGCTTTGCCGTATCCTTTTCGTATTTCGACTAATTCTATACCTGAAAGCCGGGCATACCGGTCGTTCTTAAAAAAATCCTGCGGTGTAGTCATAGACCATTCTTTTGAATTATTCTACAAAAATAGATAAATTGCCAGGATATAAACAGAAAATAGGCTGAGATTTCCTGGTTTTCTTCTGTTTATAGGGGTGATCTTTTAAGAGTTGATAGAAAAAACAGGTCTTTTTTTACCCGGTATAATTTTATACCACAAAACGGACTATTTATGTAGGTGCTATTGAAAAAATGACTGTAGTTTTGCAACAGAGACAAAATAAAAAACCTCATAAATCGACAGAATACATGAAAAGAACACTGTTTATATACGGTTTATTCCTATTCTTTTTGAGTGCAGCCTGCAACTCGCCTAAAACACAACCGGTTGATTTTATTCAGGATAATATTGAACATGCAGTACTTCAGCATACTCTTCAGACTAAAATATATGAAGAGACAGGAGAGGTTTATAATCCGCGTACTATAAATAAAGACGGAAGTATACAATATATTCCTATCGAGGATTGGACCAGTGGTTTCTTTCCGGGAAGCTTGTGGTATACTTATAAGCTGACAGGAGATGTGAAGTAGAGAAACATAGCTGAAGCCTATACGGAAAGTTTGGATTCGGTAAAGTATCTGAAATGGCATCACGATGTTGGCTTTATGATAGGATGTAGTTTCCTGAACGGTCTGAGAGAAACCGGTAATCCGGCCTATAAAGATGTAATTGTAGAAGCGGCCCGTTCCCTTTGTACCCGGTATCGTCCCGGTGCGGGAGTCATACAGTCCTGGGATACGGATAAAGGGTGGATGGCCGAAAGGGGATGGACCTGTCCGGTTATTATCGATAATATGATGAACCTGGAGTTGCTTTTTGAAGCCTCCCTTATTTCCGGAGATCCTTCGTTCTATGAAATAGCGGTGCGTTATGCGGATGTCACCCTGGAGAATCATTTCCGGGACGATCACAGCTCCTATCATGTAATTGATTATGATCCTGTTAGCGGAAAGGTATTGCATAAACATACTGCTCAGGGATATACGCATGAATCAGCGTGGGCACGTGGGCAGGCATGGGGTCTCTATGGATATATTACCTGTTACCGTTATACAAAAGATGTGCGTTACCTGAAACAGGCGCAAAAGATACATGCCTTTATCTTTAATTATGAAAATCTGCCTGAGGATCTGGTACCCTATTGGGATTACAATGTACCGGATATACCGAAAGCACCCCGGGATGCTTCGGCGGCAGCTTGTACAGCCTCGACACTCTATGAATTAAGCACCTACCTTCCTGACAAGGGGTATAAGGAGAAGGCGGACCAGATCATGGAAAGCCTTTCTTCTCCCCGGTACAGGGCCAAAGTCGGGACGAACGGGAATTTTATACTGAAACACTCTGTGGGAAGTATCCCTCACGATGTAGAGATAGATGTACCGTTGAATTATGCAGATTACTATTTCCTGGAAGGACTTATCCGGAAAAAGGAACTGGAGTAAGAATCTAATCTAACCTTACCTATATATACGGAGAGCCAACCATGTAAAAATGCAGTTTAGATTTGAATCGGTAGGCGGGCTGGTTTGTCCTGCGGGACTGTGAAGTTGTGCAGGCAAACCAGACTCCAAAAAGTTGAAGAGGGCTATAAATACGTTCCATATTAGTTTCATTACAGTTAAATTGCCCAATTCACTTTGTTTAATTTAACACTTAGGTGGCCGGCTCCTACACCCCCTGTAAGGGAGCCAGCCTTTTTAAAAGAAAATATTAAATAGATATACGGATACGATTAATACGTGGTCTGATAAAAGATTTTTGAGTCTATATATCCTGCTTCTGTGCATCGGATTGATGAATACTTCCTGCAATGACGATAATAAGTCACCTTTTGATACTGCGGAAATTGAAAATGTACTTACCCGTGTTGTCGATTGGCAGATAGAAAATTTTACCTATCTGGAAGAGAGAAATCTTCACGATTACGGAATAGATGCGTGGACCAATGGGGTACTTTTCCTGGGAATGACGGATTGGGCAGCCATAGCTCCTGACTCCGCCCGTTATTACAACTGGTTACTGGATATCGGACATACAAATAACTGGAAAGTACCTGCCAATTTCCTGCACCATCCCGGATATAGTATCTATCATTCGGATGAATTGACTGTTACTCAGTATTACCTGCGGATGCATGAGATTTTTCAGAAGCCTGAAATGATGACTCCTACCAAACAGCGGATCGATACCATTCTGGCAAATCCACCGGATCCTTCCATGCATTATAGATCCAAACAGAGCTGGACCTGGTGTGATGCACTCTTTATGGTTCCTCCGGTATATGCTCAGCTTTACCGGATAACCGGTGAGACAAAATACCTGGAATATATGGATGAACATTTTAAAAAGACCCGGGAGCATCTGTATGATAAGGAACAAAAACTTTTTTCAGGGATGACAGCTATTTTAATAAGAGAGAGCAGAATGGAGAGCCCATCTTCTGTGGCCGTGGGAACGGTTGGGTAGTGGCCGGCATTCCTAATCTTCTGAAATATCTTCCTCAGGAATATAAGGGATTTTATGAAGACTTATTTATAGAATTGATCGGAAGATTAGTAGAACTGCAGGATGAGAATGGTTACTGGCATGCAAGCCTACTGGATCCGGAGAGTTATCCCGTCCCTGAAGCAAGCGCTACGGCTTTGATTACTTATGCGATAGCTTACGGCATCAACGAAGGATTACTGGATAAAAAAGAGTATCTGCCGGCTCTCACGAAATCGTGGAACTGGTTGATGTCGGTAGTGGATGAAGATGGAAAGCTGGGATGGGTGCAACCTATCGGTGCAGATCCTAAAAAAGTTATCGGTGATATGACGGCCGTATACGGAGTGGGTGCTGTGTTGATGGCAGGAACAGAGATCTGTAAAATGAAATAAAGATGAAATTGACTTTTAGTATAGATAACCTTGATCACTTTATGAAGAGAACGTTTGTAGTTACCGTTCTTATATTGGGTATAGCCTGTATGGGTTATACCCAAAACGGACGGTATTCCTTACCACTCAAACACGGTGCCTGTCGGATCGGAGTCCGTACGGATGAGTATATGCAGCGCTGGAGAAGTTACGGCCTCGGTCAGTTCATTCACTGGGGAGTATACTCTATTCCCGGAGGTTCCTGGAAAGGAAATGCCTATACGGGAGCTGCCGAGTGGATCCGTTCGTGGAATAAGATGGGAAAGGAGGAGTATGATCAACTCTATAAGCAGTTCAATCCGGTAAATTTTGATCCGGAAACCTGGGCACGTCAGGCCCTGGAAATGGGAGTGAAATATCTGATCTTTACCACTAAGCATCACGATGGTTTCTGTCTATGGCCCAGTAAGTATACGGATTATACGATTGCCCATACTCCCTATAAAAAGAATATCCTGCGGGAGTTGATAGATGCCTATACAGCAGAGGGAATAGATATTTATTTCTATTTCTCTATCATTGACTGGAAACATCCCGGATATCGTTCGGGGATACCGGAGACAGAAGAGCAAAAGGCAAAGTATGAAGAGTTCAAAATCTATACCCGTAATCAGTTGATTGAATTGCTGGACTCTTTCCTGGAAGTAAAAGGGTTCTGGTTTGATGGTTCCTGGGATAAAGCCTGAATAGGAGAGGCTGAGTGGACCGATAAGCTGGGAAAAGAGTTAAGAGCCAAACGTCCGGGTCTGGTTATCGGAAGCCGTTTCCGGGCGGATGAGTATGGAAACCGTCGCTACGACCAGAACGGAGATATGATCGATGATTACGATCAGGCCTGGGAAAGGGAGTTGCCCGATAAGCTGGAAGACCTGAAAGGAAATGACTGGGAGTGTGTGATGACCATTCCGGAGAATCAGTGGGGTTATCAGGCTGATTGGAAAGGATATATAAAGACACCCTGCGACCTGATCGAAATGATGGTAAAAACGGTTTCACTGAACGGTAACTTTGTACTGAATTTCGGGCCTGAGCCCAGCGGTAAAATACGTCCTGAAGAGTGTTATATTGCAGAGAGTATCGGAAAATGGATGCAGGTAAATGGCGAAGCTATATATGGAATCTCTTATTCGGAACTGAAAGACCAGGGTTGGGGATATATAACCCGAAAAGAGAACCGTTATTACCTTACTGTATTCAATGTCCCTGTTAGTAACAGATTAAATATTGAGTTTCCCGGGTAAGGAGCAAAACCTGTAAAGGCCTCATTCCTGAAAGGTGGCAGAGAACTGGAAATTATAGACGGAGGCAAAACGAAGAAAAGAAATTTTCTGCATAAGATAGAATTGCCGGCGGAAAATGTTTACAATGAACCGTTTGTAGTTGTACTGGAAGCCGAATGAAGAGACTGTGTTTGTTAGCTATGACGCAGTATTGATAATAGTTTTTCTTTTGTAATTGGTTTGTTTGATGTTTGGAAGCTGTACTGATCAGCGGATCAGTACAGCTTTTTGTGCGAAAACTGCAAAGAGAAAGAGCGGTATCTCACGATATCGCTCTTTTTATTATAGAAAATGAAGAATGTTATGTATTTAATTTCCATTCAAAACCATCTTTTGTGTCTTTCACTTCGAATCCCAATACAGCCAGTTGGTCTCTGATCTGGTCTGAAGTAGCCCAGTCTTTGTTTGCTTTAGCTTTAAGACGTTGTTCCAGCAACATATCCACTACTTTGCCATAAGCAGCCTCCCGTTCATCGTTAGCGCCTGTCTCTGCTGTCAATCCCAGAATGTCATGCAGGAAAGTATGGTATACGGATTTTAATTCTTCCAGGTCTTCGGCATTAATGGTCTCTTTACCGGCTATTATAGTATTGATCGTTCTGGCTCCTTCAAAAAGATGGGAGATAACGATCGGAGAGTTAAGATCGTCATTCATTGCTTCGTAGCATTTGCTGCGGAGTGATCTGATATCCACAGTCGATCTTTCTGCGGGCGTGATCTTATCCAGGTGAGCATTTGCCTCCATCAGGCGTTGTAAGCCCTTCTCCGAAGCGATCAAGGCTTCATCACTGAAATCTACCGTACTGCGGTAATGTGCCTGTAAAATGAAGAAGCGGATGGTCATCGGGCTAAAAGGCTGGGAGAGGAGCGGGTGGGTTCCTTCAAAGAATTCATCCAATGTAATAAAGTTCCCCAGGGATTTACCCATCTTGGTACCGTTGATAGTGATCATGTTGTTATGCATCCAGTACCGTACGCTTTCGTGTCCCAGGGCAGCTACCGACTGGGCTATTTCGCATTCGTGGTGGGGGAAAAGAAGATCCATTCCTCCTCCGTGGATATCAAACTCTTCACCCAGGTATTTAGTACCCATGGCAGAGCATTCCAGATGCCACCCGGGATAACCCTGGCTCCATTCGGAGGGCCAATTCATAATGTGTTCGGGAGAAGCTTTTTTCCACAAGGCAAAATCGGCGGAGTTACGTTTTTCACTTTGTCCGTCCAGTTCACGGGTAGTACTGAGAAGTTCATCTATATTTCTTCCGGAGAGTTTTCCGTAATGATGATCTTTGCTGTACTTTTCCACATCAAAGTAAACAGAACCTTCGCTTACGTATGCATACCCGGCATCCAGGATCTTCCGCACAAATTCCAACTGTTCAATAATATGTCCGGAGGCATGAGGTTCAATGCTGGGAGGAAGGACATTCAGTTTTTCCATCGCCTTGTGGTAGCGGTTCAGGTAGTATTGCACTACCCCCATCGGTTCCAGCTGTTCCAGACGGGCCTTTTTGGTAATTTTATCCTCTCCATCATCAGCATCGTGCTCCAGATGTCCTACATCGGTAATATTCCGTACATACCGTACCTTATATCCCAGATGAGTGAGGTACCTGTAAAGAATATCAAACGTAATGGCAGGGCGGGCATGTCCCAAGTGGCCATCTCCGTATACCGTAGGGCCACATACATACATTCCCACATGGGGAGAGTGTGCCGGTACGAACTGCTCTTTTTTCCGGCTCAATGTATTGTAAATCGTTAATCGATGCTCCATATTTTTGAAATTTAGAGACACAAAGTTACAATAAATTAATGAAATCAGAAGGAAGACAGAAGATAAATAGCTGATAATTAAATGATGGTTATCCGTTCTTTGGCTGGTAACCATTGTTTGGATTCCTCTATTACTTTCGGAAAGTAGATATAAGCAGGGAATTCTTATTAAATTTGCCCTAAAATTTTTCACTATGCAGGAACGGCCCACTACACTACTGGGAATAAGCGGAGGAACGGATAGTTCTGTGGCAGCTATGCTGTTACAGGAAAAGGGATATGAAGTGACCGGAGTTACGTTTCGCTTTTACGAGCCCACAGGCTCTTTAGAATATATAGAAGATGCAAAAGTATTGGCGGATAGGTTAGGCATTCGTCATATAATATATGATGTCCGTAAAGAGTTCCGAGAGAAAATAGTTACCTATTTTATTGCGGAGTATATGGCTGGTCGTACTCCTGTGCCCTGTGTACTTTGTAATAACTATTTCAAATGGCCTTTACTGGCTCAGATAGCGGATGAAGAGGGGATCGAAAAGATTGCCTCCGGACACTATGTACGGATTGAGAAAAGTGAAAATAAATATTTTATTAAGGCAGGTAAAGATCCCGATAAAGATCAATCCTTTTTTCTGTGGGGGCTTACACAGAATTTGTTGTGCCGTATGGAATTCCCATTGGGAGAAATGGCCAAACCTGAGGTAAGGAGGCTAGCGCAGGAGAGGGGATTTATAAAGGTGGCTACTAAGAAAGATAGTATAGGAGTTTGCTTTTGCCCGTTGGATTATCATTCATTTCTGGATAAACAGGTTGAAAAAGGCAGAATATCTCCGGGAGAGTTTATCGATGAAAAAGGAACAGTTATTGGAACACATCCGGGCTATCCCTATTTTACGGTAGGACAACGCCGTGGATTGGGAATAAACTTTAATCGTCCGGTATTCGTGAAAGAGATTGATCCGGTACATAACCGGGTCATGCTGGCTTCCCTGAAATCACTGGAGAAACAGGAAATGTGGTTAAAAGATTGGAATATAACAGAAGAGAACCGACTGTTGGATAGAGAGGATATTATAGTAAAGATCCGCTATCGCAAACAGGAGAATCGTTGCAGGGTTACCAAAAATGAAAACGGACTGTTGCACGTGAAACTATTTGAGCCCCTTACAGTGGTTGCCCCCGGACAGGCAGCTGCATTTTACAAAGATGGTATAGTGCTGGGTGGAGGAATTATCCTTTAATAATTAAGGGCCAGCATCTGTTCTATGTGTTCCCGGGTGTTGCTCAGACGGGGTACTTTATGTTGTCCCCCTAATTTGCCTTTCTCCTTTAACCAGTCGTGGAAAAGGTTTTCACGGGCTACAATAACTTCCAGAGGTTGCAGGGCAATATCCTGGGAACGTTTTGCCTCATAGTCTGAATTAACTTCCTTAAGTGCGCTATCCAGAATAGAGGCAAATTTGTCTAAGGAATCAGGTAGTCTGGCAAATTCTATCAGCCACTGGTGCCGGCATTTTGCCTTTTCATCCATAAATACAGGAGCAGCTGAATATTCGGTCACCTGGGCTCCTGTCTCCGCACAGGCCCTGGCCAATCCTTTTTCGGCATTATCTATGATCAGCTCTTCTCCAAAGGCATTGATAAAATGTTTAGTACGTCCTGTGATAACAAACTTATAAGGATCTCTGGAAGTAAAACGAATCGTATCACCGATCATATACCGCCATAAACCGCAACAGGTAGTGATCACTATGGCATAGTTCTTATTCAACTCTACCTCTCCGATAGAATAGACAGAAGGATTTTCTTTTCCTATTTCATCCAGCGGGATAAATTCGTAGAAAATACCGTAATCTACCATCAGTAACATGGCAGGATCAGAAAGATCGTTCTGGATACCGAAGAATCCCTCCGAAGCATTGTACGTCTCTACATACCGGGTATCGTTGTGGATCACCTGTTGATATTGTTCCCGGTAAGGAGCAAAACTCATCCCCCCGTGAAAAAATACTTCCAGGTTGGGCCATACCTCTTCTAATGAACTTTTCCCGGTGATCTCCAGGATCCTTTTGATCAGTACCAGGAACCAGGAAGGAACGCCGGAAAGACTGGTCGCATTAGTACCAATCGTACTCCTGGCAATTGCCTCTATCTTGGTATCCCATTCACTCATCAGTGCTATTTTCTTGCTGGGTACCCTTATTAGGTTAACCAGCGGACTCACATTCTGAATAAGAATGGCCGATAAGTCTCCTACCAATGTGTGCCGGGAATTGAGGTGTGGGCTATGGCTACCTCCCAGAATAAGACCTTTACCGGAAAAAAACCGGCTGTTTGGGTTGATGCGCAGATACAGAGCTACTGCATCCGTACCCCCTTTGTAATGGATTTGCTGAAGGCTCTCTTTGCTGACAGGAAGGAATTTACTTTTGTCGTTGGTAGTACCGGAAGATTTGGCAAACCACCGGATCTGTGAAGGCCAGATAAGGTTCTTTTCGCCATCGTACATTCTTTTTACATACGATTTGATATCATCGTAGGTTTGCAGGGGTACTCTTTTGCGGAAAGTATCATAATCATAAATGGTATCGTAGCCGTATTTTTCCCCCCACTCTGTGTTGCGCGCGGTATGAACCAGCTCTTTCAGTACGTTTTGCTGTATTTCTACAGCCTGTGTAGCGTACAGATCGATTTCACGCTGACGGTGAGCGAAAATCTTACCAATTCCTTTCGTAATATTCATTCTTGTTAATTAATTCAACAATTGTGCAAAAATAGCCTTATTTGGGCAATATATAGTATATAATAGATAAAATTTAGCTTGTTTTCAGAATTAGGCTCTTTTTTCCTATCTTTACCTGCATTAATATAATGCCTGAAGAGTTATGAGGATCGGAATTCTTACATCAGGGGCGACTGTCCCGGAATCAATGCCACGATCAGGGGGGTATGTAAAACTGCTATTAACCATTATGGAATGGAGGTAATGGGGATCAACATCGGGTTCAAGGGGTTGGTGGATTATGATGTGGAAGATCTGACAAAGAAATCACTTTCCGGATTACTCAATATGGGAGGAACGATCCTGGGTACTTCCCGGGAGAAACCTTTTAAAAAACCGACCCTGCTTTCGGATATGGATAAACCGGCCCTGATCCTGGAGAATGTAAAAAAGATGGGATTAGACTGTGTGATTTGCATCGGTGGGAACGGTACCCAGAAAACCGCTTATCGCTTAGTGGAATTGGGTATTCCTGTTGTCTTTATCCCTAAGACCATTGACAACGATATATGGGGAACTGATAGTTCGTTTGGTTTTGATTCGGCCGTTACGATCGCTACGGAAGCCATTGACCGTTTACACTCTACAGCCAATTCTCACAGGCGGGTCATGGTTATTGAAGTCATGGGCCATAAAGCAGGCTGGATCTTGCTCTACTCGGGAATGGCGGGTGGAGGAGATGTGATCCTCATTCCTGAACTTCCTTATTCCATAAAATCTATCGGAAATATCCTGATAGAGCGTCTTAGAAAAGGCCGGCCCTATTCCATTGTAGTGATGGCAGAAGGGATAAAAACAGATGAAAAAAACGGGCTGCCGAATATATTGCCAAGGAGATAGAGTATGAAACCGGTATAGAGACCCGGGAGACGGCATTAGGATATATACAGCGCGGAGGTTCTCCCACCTCTTTTGATCGTAACCTGGCCACCCGTATGGGAGGACACGCTACGGAACTAATCGCTAACCGGCGTTTCGGAGAGATGATCTCCCTACAGGGCGAAACGGTTACCTCAGTACCCTTAAGTGAAGTAGCCGGTAAACTGAAACTCGTTACCGAAGAAAACGATCTAATTGTCCAGGGAAGGAGAATGGGGATCTGTTTCGGTTAGATCCTCAACCGATTCCGGTTGATCCGGCAAAATAGTTGTCTCCGGCTCATTGTGGGCGGCTACTTTCGCATCAAATACATTCTCTATAAAATGCGGATTGCTTTTAATCTGTTTCAAGGCCATCTGAGCAGCATTCTGCTGAGACTCTTTTTTGGAGTAGCCTACTCCTGTTCCTCCGGTTAACCCTTCGATAAGTATCTCGGTCTGAAATACCGGATTGTTTTCCGTATCCAGGAACTGTTCGATCAGTTCGAAAGAGATCGTGATCTTATTCTTCTGGCTCCATTCAATCAGTTTGGATTTAAAATTTACCTCTTTCCGGGAGAGTTTATCCAAATCAAAGTAACGGCTGATGATCCGTTCTTCCACAAATTTTTTACAGCATTCATATCCCTGATCCAGATAGACCGCACCGATAAAGGCCTCCAGGGCATTTCCATACATATAATTGTTGTGAGAAGAACTTTTTGTTGAGAATTTGATCAGTTTATCTAAACCCATCTGGACGGCAAGCTGGTTCAAAGAATCCCGCTGTACGATCTTGGAACGGGTATTGGTTAGAAACCCTTCTCTCTTTCCTTCAAAATGGCGAAAGAGTATATCCCCTACAATAGCATCCAGTACGGCATCTCCCAAAAACTCCAGGCGTTCGTTATTGACCGGTTTTCCTTTGGTAGTACGTACGGTAGAAGATTTATGCAGAAGGGCCTGTTCATACAGGTCGAGGTTGTGCGGAACAAATCCCAGTATCCCGTATAAACGAAAATAAGACTCTTTGTTCTTACGGAACAAGAGTCTTATTTTATCTATTTTGTGACGTAACACGTTTATTCTGCGTATTGTTTAAAGATCACACATGCATTGTGTCCACCAAAACCAAAGGTATTGGACAAAGCAGCATTCACAGTACGTTCCTGCGCTTTATTGAACGTGAAGTTAAGATTGTAATCAACATTTTCATCCAGGTCCTCTTCATTATGGTTAATGGTCGGAGGTACAAGGTTGTTCCGGATGGCCAGAATAGCAGCAATAGCTTCCACCGCGCCGGCTGCACCCAACAGGTGACCGGTCATTGATTTACTGGAGCTGATGTTGAGCTTGTAGGCATGTTCACCAAATACATGCTGGATCGCTTTTGCTTCGGAGATGTCACCTACCGGAGTAGAGGTTCCGTGTACATTGATATAATCTATCTCTTCAGGTTTCATTCCGGCATCTTTCAGGGCATTCTTCATGACCAGTTTGGCTCCCAGACCTTCCGGATGTGAAGCAGTCAGGTGATAAGCGTCAGCTGAGAGACCCCCTCCCGCTACTTCTGCATAAATATTCGCTCCACGGGCTTTAGCGTGTTCCAGTTCCTCCAGGATCAGGCAACCTCCACCTTCTCCCATTACAAAACCATCCCGAGTTTTGCTGAACGGGCGTGAAGCCTTCTGAGGATCATCATTGCGTGTGGAAAGAGCATGCATAGCATTGAATCCTCCTATACCTGCCTCTACAATAGCCGCTTCCGATCCCCCGGTAACAATGGCATTAGCCTTACCCAGACGGATGAGGTTGAATGCATCTATAATAGCATTGGTAGAAGTTGCACAAGCGGAACAGGTCGCATAGTTAGGGCCCCTTAAATCGTAAAGCATAGATATCTGCCCTGCAGCAATATCAGAGATCATTTTCGGAATAAAGAAAGGGTTGAATTTGGGTCCGTTCTCTTTGTTGACGGCATAATTTCCTATCTCTTCCTGAAAAGTCCGTATTCCTCCGATACCTGCACCGAAAATAACGCCGATACGGTTAGTGTCTTCCTTGTCAAAATCAAGACCTGAATCTGCTACAGCCTGTTTAGCAACTACAATAGCATATTGGGTATATAAATCCATCTTCCGGGACTCTTTCCAGTCGACATATTGAGTAGGATCAAAGCCCTTTACCTCACAAGCAAAGTGTGTTTTAAACTGTGAAGCATCGAAATAAGTAATAGGTCCGGCTCCACTAACCCCATTCACAAGATTTTCCCAGAATTCCGGGACAGAGTTGCCAATGGGAGTAATAGCACCGAGACCTGTTACTATAACTCTTTTTAATTCCATTCTGATGAAATTAATTGTTACTTAGCGTTCTGTTCGATATAAGATACTGCGTCACCTACAGTTCCGATTTTTTCTGCCTGGTCATCCGGAATAGAAATACCGAATTCTTTTTCGAATTCCATGATAAGTTCTACTGTATCCAGTGAATCTGCTCCCAGGTCGTTCGTGAAGCTTGCTTCGTTTGTTACTTCAGATTCTTCAACGCCTAATTTATCAATGATG
>JAJPZL010000051.1 GCA_021204375.1 Bacteroides sp. | reverse complement strand
CAATAAATCAACGGACATCATGCGGATAATCATATTATTTTATGCCCTGGACCACTGCTATTCACGGATTATCTTCGAAAGACACAAAAGATGCACAGAAATTTCCTGAAGTATAGGAAGAGGTAGCTCCCTATATTGAAGGTCTACCCCTTATTGTACATAACAGTCCTTTTGATGAAGCATGCCTGAAGTCGGTATTTAAATTGTATGAAATGGAATATCCGAAGTATCAATTCTACTGTAGCTGTAAACTGGCCAGGAAAGCCTTTCCCCGCCTCCTTAACCACAAACTCAATACGGTAGCAGCTCACTGCGGATACAACCTGACCAACCATCACTATGCTATGGCCGACGCGTATGCCTGTGTACATATTGCTGTTACCTTGATGGAAAAAAAGAAGTTATCCGTTTGGCAGATCTTTGATGTGTACCAAAAAAGTGAACTGACCTGGGTGTTGGAGATCAGCAGATATCCAACCCCATGATGTAGTCAGTCATATAGTAGCCGTGGCCTATGTGAAAATCTCCTTCTCCTACTTTTTTCATTCCTTTTTTCAGGTAATAATTAACAGCTTTGTTGTAGCGGTTCACATTGAGGATCATCCGGCAGGGAGCAGGGTGTACGCTTCTGATATACTCTACTGCATGGTTGAACAGGAAATCGCCCCCCCCCTTTATACCCTGGAACTCCGGTAATACACATATTTTCTGCAGGTGGAACAGATCTTCTTCTTCCTGTTGTACCGAAATATACCCGAAGGGCTCTCCAGCTTTATAACCGATAAAATAGACATGCCCTTCCTCCATCTGCTTCCTGAGATTCGGCAGAGAGTACATCCAATCCATCATAAAATCCATTTGATCCTGCGAGAGTAGCTCTTTATAGGTAGCAGGGAATACTACATGAGCCATCTTATGGATGAGCTCACAATCCTCTATCGTTGCTTTCCGTATGGTTAACATCGTATCTCTTTTTTTCTGTTTGGGTAGCTAAGATAGATAAAATCGGGCTTTCCCGGCAAAGAAACAGCGATTAAAAAGTTAAATAATATCAATAAATAGTACTATGTTATACAAAGTACTAAAGCAATACATATATTTGTGCAATAAAAGGAACTTTGTATGAATATAGAGAACGTAAAATCGCAAATGCGGAAGGGAATGCTTGAATACTGTATTCTGTTATTGCTTCGCCGGGAGCCCGCTTATGCGTCGGACATTATAGGAAAACTAAAAGATGCCAGGCTCATTGTTGTAGAGGGTACTCTTTATCCATTGCTCACCCGTCTGAAAAATGACGGTTTGTTAGGGTATGAATGGGTAGAATCCACCCAGGGGCCTCCCCGTAAATATTACCGCCTGACAGAGCTTGGAGAACGGATACTGGTGGATCTGGAACAATCCTGGAGAGAATTGAATGAGACTGTAGATCATCTGACAAATAATTAAAAACAGCATACTAATGAAGAAAACTTTAACAGTCAATCTGTGTGGTACGGTTTACCATATTGATGAAGACGCATTCTACCTGCTGGATAACTATCTGGCTAACTTGCGGGCCTGTTTTCGCCGTCAGCAGGGAGGTAATGAAATAGTAGAGGATATTGAATCCCGTATTGCCGAACTTTTTACCGGATCTCTTGGCCCCGGGAAGCTGGTTATTACTATCAGCGATGTAGAGAGTATAATCACCCGGATCGGAAAACCTGAAGAGATGGCGGACGGCGGGAAAGAAAAAGAGGATTTTAGTCATACTTCCGGAGAAAAGATACGGGTAGAATATTCCCGTCGCCTTTACCGGAACCCGGATGATAAAATGCTGGGTGGCGTATTAAGCGGTATCTCAGCTTACTTTGGCTGGGAAGCTTCCTGGGTACGCCTTATTTTTGTCCTTCTCGTACTTTGTGGGGTAGGAGCTCCTATACTAGCCTATTTTATCTGCTGGATAGCTATTCCGCTGGCTCGTACAGCCGATCAGAAGCTGGCTATGCGAGGAGAGCAGGTTACTATAGAAAATATCGGTAAAACCGTAAAAGATGATTTTGAATATGTAAAGACCGGCACCCAGGAGTTTGTACGCTCTGAGAGAACACAACAGACTTATCGTAAAACTACAAATACGGCGGCTGATATCTTAGGCTGGATCCTGAAGGCTTTTCTGATCCTGGCAGCTGTCGTGTTCAGTCCGGCTATTCTGGCTTTGTTATTTACCTTTTTTATAGTGGCCGTAGTAATGAGCGTTGTATTGGCTGGTAGTGGTTCTATGCTTTATTATATGCTTCCGGGCATTAACTGGAATTTAGTTACGGTCTCTCCCGGTATTGCTATAGGTACCTGTATTGCTGTACTGCTGATGGTAGGTATTCCCCTGGGAAGTCTCCTGTATGTAATTCTTCAGCATATATTTAACTGGGAACCCATGGTAGGTGTAACCAAATGGACCTTACTGATTCTCTGGATCATCGGGATGGTAGCATCCATTGTTATCTTTCTGCATGGAGGCTGGATGAGTTTTTGGGGGATGGATACCATCCGGGAGCTTTCCTGGATGGCACTTTAAATAACTGATCTTTTACTAATATTGTGTGTCATTGCCGTTGGTTACTATAACCGGCGGCAATTTTTTCTCCTTTTTTGCCGGAATCAGGAATTAATATATACCTTTGCAGCAGGTAAAACGATCAGGACATTGACTTATCTTTTGAGAATCATCTATTTAGCCGTAGAATACGGTTGATATGGTAATTTATTTCATTCAGAACACAGACAATCAGAAGATTTATCAGGATTCTTTTAAGGTATATAGTATGAAATTTGATCTCAATTATTTTAAAAACGAAAAGATTAAAAATCTGCTTCACTCTAAACCTAATTTTACTATTCATATAAGTAAAAAATAGTGGAGTATCATCATCCCTCTTCTTCTTGTAATTACACTTTTTTTAATCTGGTATTTACGACCTGAACCACAACCTGTTATTCGCCCTACGGTAGTTACTGAGACCGTAACCCGTGAAAATGTAGAGATCTACGGTGAGTATGTAGGCCGTATCCGTGCCCACCAGTTCGTAGAGATCCGTGCCCGGGTTGAAGGATACCTCGAAAATATACTTTTCGAAGAGGGAACCTATATCAACAAGGGACAAGTACTCTTTGTAGTAGACCCCTAGCTTTATAAAGCCCGTGTAGATAAGGCAGCTGCCCAGCTGCAAAAAGATAAAGCAATGGCCCTGAAAGCCAAGCGCGACCTGGACCGCATCCGCCCGCTTTTCGAGCAGAATGCAGCCAGTCAGCTCGACCTGGACAATGCCATTGCCTCTTACGAAAGTGCCAATGCTGCCGTAGCCATGAGTGAAGCCGATCTGAAACAGGCAGAGATGGCATTGGGCTATACCACCGTACGTTCCCCCATAGCCGGACACATCAGTGAACGCTATGTAGATATTGGTACCCTGGTGGGTCCCTGTGGGAAATTCCTGTTGGCTACTGTAGTAAAAAGTGATATTGTCCGGGTGGACTTCAGCATGACGGCCCTGGACTACCTGCGGAGTAAAGAGAGGAATGTAAACCTGGGCCACCGGGATTCTACCCGTACCTGGGATCCCTATATTACCGTAATGCTTGCAGACAACTCCTATTATCCGATCAAAGGACTGGTCGATTTTGCCGATCCGCAGGTAGACCCCCAGACAGGAACCTTCTCTGTACGGGCCGAAATGCCCAATCCCGACCATATCCTTTTACCCGGACAATATACCAAAGTAAGATTATTGCTGGATGTACACGAACAAGCCATCGTAGTACTCTCCAAAGCAGTAATTATTGAAAAAGGAGAAGCCTATATCTATGTGATGCGTGGCGACGATGTAGCCGAAAAACGTTTTATCGAACTGGGTCCCCAGATGGAGAATAAAATGGTGGTCGAACGCGGACTTGCTTACGGAGAGCAGATCGTGGTAGAAGGCTATCACAAACTTACCCCCAGGATGCAGGTAACCGTAGTAGATGCCTGGGAAGAAGAAAATGATAACTTACAGAACGACTGACCGATGAAGACAGACTTTTTTATTGACCGTTTGGTCTTCTCGATGGTTATCTCCATTGTGATCGTCCTTATAGGTATTATCAGACTAACCATGCTTCCGGTAGACCAGTACCCGCAAATTACTCCGCCTGTGGTCCGTGTCAGTACCAGCTATCCCGGAGCCAGTGCGCAAACAGTAACCCAGGCAGTAGCCACTCCCATTGAACAGGAACTCAACGGTACCCCGGGAATGATCTATATGGAATCCAGCAGCTCCAATACGGGAGGATTCTCGGCTACTATCACCTTTGATATCTCCGTAAATCCTGACCTGGTAGCCGTAGAGGTACAGAACCGCATCAAACTTGCCGAATTGCGTCTGCCGGCCGAAGTGGTGCAGAACGGACTCTCCGTAGAGAAACAAGCTTCCAGCCAGTTACTCACTATTACCCTTCAATCCTCCGATCCCAAGTTTGATGAAATATACCTGAGTAACTATGCGACTCTCAATGTACTTGACATTCTGCGCCGTGTACCGGGAGTCGGTCGTATCTCCAACGTCGGCAGCCGTTATTATGCCATGCAGATCTGGATGGAACCCGATAAAATGGCCAGTCTCGGGCTTACCGTACAGGATATCCAGAATGCCCTGAAAGACCAGAACCGTGAATCAGCAGCCGGTGTACTGGGACAACAGTCGGTAACCGATGTCGATATCACCATTCCCATCACCACCCAGGGACGTCTCTCTTCCGTCAGCCAGTTTGAAGAGATCGTAGTAAAAGCAGCCCCCAACGGTACCCTGATCCGTCTCAGGGATGTAGTCCGGGTATCATTGGAGGCAGCCTCCTACAATACAGAAAGCGGGATCAACGGCGAAAATGCCGCGGTACTCAGTATCAATATGCTGCCGGGGGCCAATGCCATGGAAGTTGCTAAACATGTAAAAGAGGCGATGGAGGAGATCAGCCGCAGCTTTCCCGAAGGGATCAGCTACGGTATTCTCTTTGATATGACCACCTATATTTCCCAATCTATCAAACAGGTGTACAAAACTCTTCTGGAAGCTCTGTTCCTGGTAGTACTGGTTGTTTTCCTCTCCCTTCAAAGCTGGAGAACCACCCTGATCCCCATTGTTGCCGTACCTATTTCGCTGATCGGTACCTTCGGAGTTATGCTTATTTTTGGTTTCTCTCTCAATATGCTTACCCTGCTGGGACTTATTCTTGCCATTAGTATTGTAGTGAACGATGCCATTGTGGTAGTAGAGAGTGTAGACCAGATCATGGAAGAGGAAAAACTGGGCGCCTATGAAGCCACCAAAAAAGCCATGCGGGGACTCAGCAGTGCCCTTATTACCATGTCCCTGGTACTCTGTGCCGTATTTGTACCCGTAAGCTTCCTCTCCGGTATTACCGGGCAGCTTTACCGGTAGTTCACTATTACCATTGTAGTATCCGTACTCATATCCACGGTAGTAGCCCTAACGCTGAGCCCGGTGATGTGTTCACTGCTTCTCAGGCCCTCGACCGGTAAAAAAATATTGTATTCCGCCGGATCAACTTCTGGCTCAACCGGGGCAATAAACAATATCTCTCAGCCATTAGCCGTATCCTGATGGTTCCAAAACGTATTCTGGCACTTTTTGGAATGGTGCTGATAGCTATCTGGGTACTTAATGCCCTGGTACCCACCAGCTTTATGCCGCAGGAAGACCAGGGCTATTTCCGGATGGAGCTGGAACTCCCCGAAGGAGCTACCCTGGAGCGTACCCGCAGGGTAACCGGGCGGGCTATTACTTTTTTGAATAATTACCCCCACGTAGACTATGTACTCAACGTAACCGGTTCCAGCTCCCGGGTAGGCAGCAGCCAGGCCCGGACTGATTTTACTATTATTCTTAAGCCGTGGAATGAGCGGAGAGGAGTCAGTGTAGAGAAAATTATTGCCGATCTCCAGGAGGAGTTCTCCCGGTATCCCGAAAGTAGGGTTTTCTTTACCACACCTCCGGTCATTCCCGGTCTCGGTTCCTTCGGTGGGTTTGAAATGGTGCTCGAAGCCCGCGGGGATGCCTCCCTGGAAGATTTGCAGCGGGCTACCGATACCCTGATGTACTATGCTTCACAACGGAAGGAGCTTGCCGGACTCTCCAGTTCCCTTCAAAAGGAGATCCTCCAACTCTATTTTGATGTCAACCGCGATAAAGTAAAACTATCCGGCGTACCGCTGGCCAATGTCTTTTCCACTATGAAGGCCTTTACCGGATCGGTCTATGTGAACGACTTCAATACGTTTAACCGTATCTACCGGGTATATCTTCAGGCAGAAGCCCCTTACCGGGCCTATAAAGATAACCTTAATCTCTTTTACGTACGGGGAAGCAACGGGGTCATGATCCCCCTTACCTCGCTGGGAACGACCGAATATACGACCGGCCCCGGTACTATCAAACGCTTCAATATGTTCAACTCCGTTACTGTACGGGGAGTAGCGGCCTAGTGATATAGTGCCGGGCAGTCTATGGATATCCTGGAGCAGATCGTGGCAGAGAAGTTACCCGATAACATTGGTGTAGACTGGAGCGGGCTCTCTTACTAGGAAAAAAAGGCCGGAGGACAAACCGAATACATCCTGGCCCTGGTATTCCTCTTTATATTCCTTTTCCTGGCAGCCCAGTATGAAAGCTGGTCTATTCCGGTCGCTGTGATGCTCTCGCTTCCCATTGCCGGGTTGGGAGCCTACCTGGGAGTACTTCTCTGTGGCCTGGAAAACAATATCTACTTCCAGATCGGCCTGGTTATGCTGATCGGCCTAGTAGCTAAAAATGCGATCCTCATTGTAGAGTTTGCCAATGTAGAGGTTAAAAAAGGAGCAGATGTCATTACCACTGCCCTGCAGGCAGCCCACCTGCGTTTCCGTCCCATTGTAATGACCTCCCTGACTTTTATCCTGGGAATACTTCCGTTGGTATTTGCCAGTGGTCCCGGTTCTGCCAGCCGGCAGGGGATCGGTACCGGGGTCTTCTTTGGCATGCTCGTAGCCATTACCTTCGGTATTGTGTTGGTACCCTTCTTCTTCGTATTGATCTATAAACTGAAAATAAAGATAAAACGATAAACCTATGAAGTGTAGTTTTTATCCACTGGTTTTACCTGTTGTACTCTTCCTGTTCTGCTCCTGCATGGCAGGACGAAAATATACTACTCCCGAAACGACACTTCCCGCCCTTACAGAAGAGCAGGAAGAGTTACTGCCGGATTCCCTGGTACTGGCCGACCTCCGATAGTGGGAAATATATTCGGATGAAACCCTGCAGGAACTTATTCTCAAAGCTCTCAATCACAACAAAGATATACAGATCGCAGTAGAACGTATAGAAGAACTCCGGGCCCTGCGACGCGCTAAGACAGCTGAACTTTTCCCGGAGATAAACGGAAGTCTCTATTACGACAGGAAGTTTGAGAATTACCGGGGAGAAAAACAGGTGGATGATCTCGAACTCGGTACCAAGATCCGGGTAGGCTGGGAAGTAGACCTCTGGGGAAACATCCGCTGGGGCAGGGAAAAGAGTACAGCCGAATACCTCCAGTCGATAGAAGCCCGCCGGTCGGTAGAGATGACCCTGGTGGCCGGTGTGGCAAGAGCCTATTTTGAATTAGTGGCGCTGGATAATTAACTGGCCATTGTCAGGCAGACACTCCATACCCGGGAAGAGGGAGTGAACCAGGCCCGGCTACGTTTCGAAGGAGGACTTACTTCCGAAACCTCCTACCAGCAGGCCCAGGTCGAATTGGCCAGTACAGCTACGCTGATCCCCGAACTCGAACGTCGTATCACTATCAAAGAGAATGAGCTCTCCCTCCTTACCGGAGAGTTTCCCGGACGGGTGCCCCGTACTACCATGGATCAGCAAAACAGCCTGCCTGAACATCTACCGGTGGGACTCTCGTCCCACCTGTTGAAAAGACGTCCAGATGTACGGATGGCAGATTACTCCCTCCGGGCCGCCAATGCTGCAGTAGGGATGGCCTATACCGACCGTTTTCCCCGTATTGTGCTTACCGGAGCTTACGGAACAGAAGGAGACCAGTTCAGCACGATGATGAAGTCTCCTTACGGGCTCATTATCGGTACTCTTGCCACCCCTGTATTTGCCTTTGGAAAGAAACAGGCTAAATACCGGGCCCAGCAACGTGCATACGAGCAGGAACTACACCGGTATGAGAAAAAAGTATTGACCGTATTTAAAGAGGTCAGTGATGCTATGGTGAGTTATAACTCCATTAAACAGGCCCGGGAGCTCAAAAGTGACCTGGAACGTGCTTCAAAAAGCTATGTGGACCTGGTCCAGTTGCAATATATCAATGGGGTGATCAATTACTTGAATGTACTGAATGCCCACCGACGCTATTTTGATGCCCAGATCGGACTAAGTAATGCGATCAGGGATGAATACCTGGCACTCGTAGAGCTTTATAAAGTTTTGGGTGGGGAATGGAGTGAATAAGTAGAAAAGGCTCTATCTGTTTCCACCCAAAGGCCCGCTTTTAAAAAAGGTGGGGAGTACATGCTTAAAAAGTGCGGAACAGTGTTACCGGGCAACCTGTTTTTTTGTAACCGGTTATAACCATTTGCTCAGCCATGCAAAGAAAGTACGCTGCCAGAGTACCCCGTTCTGCGGTTTGAGTACCCAGTGGTTCTCGTCCGGATAAATAAGCAGCTCTGCCGGTACTCCCCGGAGTATGGCTGCATTGAATGCCGACATGCCCTGGGAAGCTAATATACGGTAATCTTTCTCTCCGTGAATACAAAGGATCGGTGTATCCCATTTATCTACAAATTTGTGAGGAGAGTTAGCGAAGGTACGTTGAGCTACCCTATTCTCTTTTTCCCAATAGGCACCCCCCATATCCCAGTTGGCAAACCATATCTCTTCGGTTTCGAGGTATTGCTGCTCCATATTGAAAATACCGTCGTGGGCAATAAAGGCTTTAAAGCGTTTGTTGTGGTGACCGGCCAGCCAATATACGGAATATCCTCCGAAACTGGCTCCTACACAACCTAAACGTTCCTCGTCCACAAAACTCTCTCGGGCTACCTGGTCGATGGCTGTGAGATAATCTCGCATACACTGTCCCCCGTAATCTCCGCTGATCTCTTCCAGCCACTCCATCCCAAATCCGGGCAATCCACGGCGGCTGGGAGCTACTACAATGTATCCCTGGTCTGCCATGATCTTAAAGTTCCAGCGGAACGACCAGAACTGGCTCACGGGGCTTTGCGGCCCTCCGTTGCAGTAGAGCAGGGCCGGATATTTCCGGTTAGGATTGAAGTCGGGCGGATAGATGACCCAGGTAAGCATCTTTTTACCGTCTGTAGTAGTAAGCCACAGCTCTTCAACCCGGTTCTCTTTGAGCTGGTCATAAATATGTTTATTCTCGAAAGTAAGCTGGGTAACAAGGCCCTCTACCGAGACTGAGTAAATTTCATTAGCCATCTGCATGGAGTGGCGTTTGGTGATCAGCTGGTCTCCGCATACTTTGACAGAAGTGTAGTCGTACACTCCGTCGGTAATTTGAGTCAGTTCTCTCTCTTCGAGGTTGATGCGGTAGATATGGCTTTTGTCATGCCATACTCCGGTAAAGAAGATATCCCGGCTATCTTCACTCCAGCTATAGTGGTCTACATTCGATTCAAAAGCTTCGCTGAGGAAGCTCTTCTTTCCGGTAGCCAGCTCCATACACATCAGCCGGTTACGATCAGATTCGTACCCATCCCTTTCCATGCTTAACCAGGCAATGTACCTGCCGTCCGGAGAGTAGCAGGGGTTGGTATCATATCCACCGTTACCCGCAGTAATGTTATCGAGGGTCTCCTTTTTTTCCACATCATACAGGTAAATATCAGAATTGGTCGAGAGAGCATACTCTTTACCGGTCTTTTTACGGCAGGTGTAGGCAATGGTCTTAGAGTCGGGGCTCCAGGCTAACTGTTCTATTCCTCTGAAAGGTTTCAGAGGGCTTTCATAGGGCTCTCCTTCCAGCAGGTCTGTAATATGGCTGATGGAGGAGCCATCAAAATCGGCTACAAATGGATGGGGAGCAGTAGTTTTCCACTCATCCCAATGCTTGTACATCAGGTAGTTTACGATGATCCCTGAACTTTCAGGAAGATCCGGATAGATCTCGGCTGTACTTTTTACGGTTTTTACCTGTGAGATAAAAAGAAGTTTTTTACCATCGGGTGAGAAACAGAACCCTTCGATATCTTTGTCGTAGTGGGTGAGCTGCCGGTGTCCGCTGCCGTTGGGGTTCATCTCCCATACCTGGCTGCTACCACTTTCGGTAGAGAGAAAAGCGATTTTGGTCCCGTTCTTTATCCATTTGGCTTCAGTCTCCGAAAAGCGAGTATGGGTTATCTGCTTGTTGCCGGAGCCGTTGCTGTTCATCACAAAAAGTTCGCGGTTATTTTTGTTCTGCGGAACGCTGTAATAAGTTACGGCATAGACGATCTTTTTTCCATCGGGAGAGAGGGAGTAACTGCCGATATGTCCCATAGCCCAGAGGGCTTCCGGAGACATCCGGTTGTCTTCAATGAATAGTTCTGATCTGCCGATAAAGGGCGCCTCCTGTGGCTGATCCGGTTTTTCACTGCATGACAGGCATGAAATAGCTAAAGACATACACACTAAAAATTTAAAGGGTCGCATAGAAATTCAAGGTTCGTTTATTCTTGTGTACGAAGGTAACGATTTTATAGTTAACAGCAGAAAAAGAAGAGGCTCTTTTCGGGAGTTGTTGCTATATTTGTCTCTTCTGATTAAAAAATGGAATGGGAAAAATAGCAACTGAGAAGGCGACCGTAGAGAAGATGATCGCCCTTTACTGCCGGCACAGGCATAAGAGAACGACGCTGTGTGACACATGCAGGAAATTGATAGCGTATGCACACCGGCGTCTGGACAGATGTCGGTTTAGAGCGGATAAACCCAAATGCTCCCGTTGTACCGTACATTGCTACAAGCCGGGAATGCGCACCCGTATTAGGGAGGTGATGCGCTTTTCCGGCCCGAGAATCCTGTTCTATGATCCTGTTTCTTTTTTCAGACACCTGTTTGGCGGATAAAAAAGAGTCTTACAGTGCCTGTACAATATCCTGGTAAAGGTCGGAAATGCTTTCCAGACCCACGGAGATACGGATCGTCTTGTCGCTTACATTCATTTCCGCACGCTGGCCGGCAGTAAAGTTACCGTAAATGGTAGAGGCAGGATGAATCGCCAGGGTTTTGTTGTCAAACAGGTTGGTCGCTCTTTCTATCAGTTGCAGGCGATTCAGGAAGGCAAAGCAGGCCTCTTTTCCACTCAGGTTGAGAGTGAACATGGCTCCGGCGTACGCTCCAAACTGTTTTTACTGATTTCATAGAATGGGTTTTCCGGAAGTGCCGTATAGTTTACCGACTCAATTTTAGCCACTCCCTGAAGTAGCCGGGCCAGTTCCAGACAGCTTTTTGCCTGACGTTCGTAACGGATCTCCAGCGTCTCCAGTTCCAGCGTCTGCATATAGGCTACCTGTGGGGTCATATAGGAACCCAGGTTGCGGTGGATCTCTCGCCGTAACTTCATGGTAAAGGCAGCTTTGCCTACCTGGCGATAGAGCGAAGCTAACTTTTCCGATCCGGACCAGTCGTAAGTCCCGTAATCCAGAATGAGTCCGCCTATGGAGGTGGCTCCGCCCGATATATATTTGGTACTGGAGACAATTTCAATATCTATTCCGAAAGCGGGAGCCCGGAAGGCATTAAAAGGTACTACGGTCGTATCGGCTACCAGGGGAATACCGTGTTTTTTACAGAGTTCTGACAGAGTACTCAGGTCTGCTACCTCCAGCTGCGGGTTGGTAATAGTCTCCAGGAACAGGGCGCAGGTATTACCATCGATGGCAGCCTATACCGCCTGCAGATCGGTCAGATCGGTAAAACGGGCTTCCAGGCCAAAATCTTTCAGGGTACTTTTAAGCAGTGAAAAAGTATTGCCGAAAAAGTGCGGGGAGGTGACAATATTTCTGCCGGCTGCACCGATCGTCATAAAAACATTGGTAATGGCTGCCATTCCCGAGTTAAGGGCCGTTACACTGAGCGCACCGGTAATGCGTTGTACCCTTCTTTCAAAACACTCTACTGTGGGATTGGTAATGCGGCTGTAGGCATGTTCAGGGCTCTGTCCGCAAAAGGCCTTTTCCATCGCCTCGGCCGTATCAAACTCATACGCAGCTGTGTTATATACCGGCATGGCCAGCGAGTTATACCCATCTTTTTTTACATAAGGAGTATGTAGTAATTTTGATTCAAAACTTATATCTTCCATTCAGCTTCTATTTTTTCAGTCTGCAAAAATACCACACCTTTACTGAATCGGGAAGAAAAAAGGGAAATAATTGCACGGTGTGAGATAAAATACCATCAATGAGTGAGGCTGACTACCCTATATATGGGAGAAAACAGGGTAGAGAACGAAGAGGAGTACGGGAATAGAGAATTTGTTTATTCCGGCGATTTTCTGACATAACGGCAGATTTTGTCATCCGCCGGGCAAAAAGAAAATACTATTATGTCAGGTTATATTTTTATAATGTTATATTTTTTTTGGCACATGGTTTGTATATCCC
>JAJPZL010000078.1 GCA_021204375.1 Bacteroides sp. | reverse complement strand
GAGTAATTTTATATAGTAATTATAAAGGACAGTTGAAAACAAAAAGACAAAGATTTATCTACAGCATAAAAAGAGAGGCCATCTCATCTTTGTGAAACAGCCTTTCCATATTTCTATTTACAGCCGGTATTATTTACATCCGCAGCTATCCAGTGGTTTGATCTGCTTAAAGAAGTCATTCCCCTTATCATTCACCAGGATAAAGGCCGGGAAGTTCTCCACTTCAATTTTCCAGATCGCCTCCATACCCAGCTCCGGATACTCCAGGCACTCCACCTTCTTGATATTGTTCTGTGCCAGGATAGCAGCCGGTCCACCGATACTACCCAAGTAGAATCCACCATACTTCTTACAGGCATCCGTTACCTGCTGGCTGCGGTTTCCTTTAGCGATCATGATCATACTACCGCCCTGGCTCTGGAACAGGTCCACATACGAGTCCATACGCCCCGCCGTAGTAGGTCCGAACGATCCCGAAGGCATACCTTCCGGAGTCTTGGCAGGTCCTGCATAATAAATAGGATGATCTTTTATATATTGCGGTAAACCCTGTCCGTTATCGATACGCTCTTTCAGTTTAGCGTGTGCAATATCACGACCTACAATAATAGTACCGTTCAGGGAGAGACGGGTAGCAACCGGATATTTGGTAAGTTCTTTCAGAATATTCTCCATCGGCTGGTTCAGGTCGATCTGAATTGCATCCCCTTCACCCGCATTACGTAACTCTTCCGGAATATATTTACCCGGATTCTCTTCCAGTTTTTCAATCCAGATACCCTCCTTATTGATCTTGGCTTTGATGTTACGGTCGGCCGAGCAGGAAACACCCATACCTACCGGACAGGAAGCCCCGTGACGCGGCAAACGGATGATCCGGATATCGTGTGCAAAATACTTACCGCCGAACTGGGCACCCAGTCCCATACGCTGTGCCTCCAGCAATACCTCTTTTTCCAGCTCCACATCGCGGAAAGCCTGGCCGCCTTCATTCCCTTCCGTAGGCAGGTTATCGTAATACTTGGCAGAAGCCAGCTTTACAGTCTTCAGGTTGGTCTCAGCCGAAGTACCACCGATCACAAAGGCAATGTGATAGGGAGGACAAGCCGCCGTACCCAACGACTTCATCTTTTCCACTAAGAACGGCACTAATGTAGAGGGATTAAGTAAAGCTTTTGTCTCCTGAAACAAATAGGTTTTATTGGCCGAACCGCCTCCTTTGGCAATGCAGAGGAATTTATATTCAGTCCCCTTTACAGCATAGAGGTCGATCTGTGCCGGCAGGTTGCATCCGGTATTCTTCTCATCGTACATATTCAACGGCACATTCTGCGAATAGCGCAGGTTCTCTTCTGTATAGGTTTTATACACTCCTTTCGAAAGAGCCTCTTCATCAGAACCATCCGTCCATACCTGCTGTCCTTTCTTTCCCATGATAATGGCAGTACCCGTATCCTGGCAGAAAGGAAGTTTACCTTTGACAGATACTTCCGCATTCCGCAGAAAGGTAAGTGCTACATATTTATCATTCTCACTGGCCTGCGGATCAGCCAGAATAGCCGAAACCTGTTTCTGGTGCTCGGGACGCAGCAAAAAAGCCACATCACGGAAAGCAGCGTTGGCCATTGCAGTTAATCCTTCGGACTCGACTTTAAGGATCTCTTTTCCTTCAAACTCACTTACAGATACGTACTCTTTCGTAAGCAGGTAATACTCGGTAGTATCAGGACCCATTGGAAAAGGCTCCTGATACTTAAACGGAGGTGTAGCCATAATTTTATCTTGTTTATAGTAAATTGTTAGTTAGTGCAGGCAAAGTTACAAAATAAAATCGTTCAGACAAGTTTAGAAACACGCTCTATCAGCTCATCTCCCAACCGGGTTTTCGCATCAATATGATCCAGTACAGCCGTTACAAAAGGATTACTTTCAAAGTCCCCCCGTACATATTCAAAATCAAGCAGTTTATCCGTGTGCGAACCATCCGCCCCGAACCCGGTCATAGCTGCCAGGGAGAACTCCTTTTTAGCATCATCATACACCATCTTATCCAATCCCACTACCGCCTCTTTCCACTTCTCCACAATATCAACAATATGTTTTGCCGTAATACGTTCCGGATGCACTCCATAGTAGGACTCAATTTTATGATAAGCCCATGTCCATTCGTAAGTATAATAATTACAGTGCATCTCTTCAAAACGATCGTTGATCTCCGTAAGCAGATTTATTTTTCCACTTTCAATATCATCCAGCAGCCGGGCAATCTCACTCTTGGGAGCGATCAGCCCCGAAATATCCGCCCACTCTCCCGTACCAATCTCCGTATCCGGTCTCAAACGCTCCCGGATCTCCTGGTCGCTCTGAAAATGGATACTCTCCAAACGCTTGATAATAGAGTTACCCAGGAACTTATGAATAGCGATTTCATAAAAAAGGATCCCGTTATTCAGCAAAGAATTCTTGATCTTGGTACTCTGATACGAATACACATCCGACAATTCACCCGAGACCCGCTTCATGTCTTTCAGGATACTACGCCCCTTGAACATCTTCTGAATGGTATAGGGGCTCAACAGGTTATAGTTGATCAGGTCCATCTTATGAGGATCCGTCCGTTTATCCCGTTTCGGCCACTTCTGGGCATCCCGGATCGTTCCCACACTACGCAGGTTGACCCCCGGAACCAGGTAAGTTTTATTCGCCTCTTCGATTAGGTAAGAAAAAGGCAGGTTACTTGTATCCGTATGATTCACATGGCGTCCCATCACTAAGGAGAAAGCCCCGACCCGGGCAGGCCAAAGGATATAAGAGTCCGAAGTCGTCTTGGCTCCTCTCTCCAGCGTTCCCTGGTGGATAGGTCCCAGTTTATACATATGGTTACTCTGATTCGATCCCGATCCCGCATTCATAAAGGAGAACATACCTGCGATCAGTAAAGTCGATTTGTGATTGGTAACCGTAAAAGGCCCTGCAAAAATAGCACACGCCTCTCCGTTCTCCCCGTGGCAATTACTAAAGAAAAGAGAATCCGATGCCGAGTAGTTATGCCCCAATGTACAGGCCTGTCCCACAAAACAGCGGGTCAGCATCGTACCATCATCCACGTGCGATCCGGAGGAGATAATAAAATCATCGCAGATCACCCCGTGCCCAATGTATACCGGAGCCTCCCGGTTGCTGTTGATGCTTCCGTTCCTGAGCCGACAGGTTCCCTCAATATGGGTATAGTCACCGATCCGTACATTCCGGACAGACCCCGTATTCATGATCGTAACATAGCTCCCGATCTCACCGGTAGAAGAGATATTCTCCCTGCAATAATCGGCCGTGATCTCCCGTATACGGTCAATCACCACCGGACGATGGCGATACAACGCCTGGATATAAGCCAGGTGAGCAGAAAGCTTATCCGTTATCACTACCTCCCGGCCTCCGGTCTCGTTCAAAACAGATACTTCGACACCGCTGCCAAAGCAGGAGTCACCATCTACCACGATCATATCCATATTCCCGATATAGGTATCATGACCGATCCGGTAATTGGCAATATAGTTCAAGATATGCTCAATACAGCAATTATCGCCCACCTCCACATTATGTAGGGTTACATGATGCAATCCTGAGTGTTTCCGAAGACCTCCCGGCAGGGTAAAAGAAGAGGTGAACTTCCCCAGTTTTATATCACCCGAAAAACGGGTATGAAAGATAGGATCGGTAGTAAAACCCTCCTTTACCCGGATCCGGTTCCACTCTTCAGCCCGGCACCCTTGTGCCTTCAGCCGGTCAATCTCCTGTTCGGTCAGGACACGATACTTTTCCATATGATGATCAGTTTATTTTAGTCAATCTCTTCTTCTTCGTAGGTATTATAAAGGAAATCATTATACGGGAAACGCTGCATATGCAACTCCTTTACCTTATTATACACCTCCTTTTTGAACTCTTCCAGGTTTTCACGCGTACGGGCCGAAATAAAGAGGCTGTCGTGACTGCGGGCCATCCAGGTATTCATCAGTTCCTGTAAGGTCCAGTTCTCTCGGGTACGGGGCGAAAGATTATCCTCCGCCTTTTCCGTGAACGAATAAGCATCAATTTTATTGAAGACCATGATCATCGGCTTATCCCCGCCGCTAATATCAGCCAGCGTCTTATTCACCACCTCGATCTGCTCCTCAAAGCCCGGATGAGAGATATCCACCACATGCAGCAGCAGGTCAGCCTCCCGCACCTCATCCAATGTTGATTTAAATGACTCCACCAGGTCGGTAGGCAACTTCCGGATAAACCCGACCGTATCCGACAGCAGGAACGGCAGGTTATCAATAATCACCTTCCGCACCGTTGTATCCAGCGTCGCAAAAAGCTTATTCTCCGCAAATACCTCACTCTTGGAGAGTAGGTTCATCAAGGTAGACTTACCTACATTGGTATAACCCACCAGTGCCACCCTGATCAGCCTGCCCCGGTTCTTCCGTTGCGTAGCCTTCTGCCGGTCGATCTGTTTCAACTGATCTTTCAGCAGTGAGATACGGCTCATAATAATACGGCGGTCCATCTCCAGCTGGGTCTCCCCCGGTCCGCGCAGCCCTACCGAACCTCCGCGGGCACTACCCGATCCCCCTCTCTGGCGTTCCAGGTGAGTCCAGAGCCGGGTCAGGCGGGGTAACATATACTGGTATTGAGCCAGCTCCACCTGTACCTTAGCGTGCGCCGTCTGGGCACGCATGGCAAAAATATCCAGGATCAGTGAAGTACGGTCCAGTATCTTTATTTGAAGTTCACATTCAATATTATGTATTTGCTTGGCAGAAAGTTCATCATCAAAGATCACCATACCGGTCTCGTTCTCAATAATATACTCTTTGATCTCCTGCAATTTCCCTTTCCCCACATAGGTAACAGGGTGCATATAATCCAGCCGCTGGGTAAACCGTTTCGTCACCTGGGCCCCAGCCGTCTCTGCCAGGAACTCCAGCTCATCCAGATATTCACCGGTCTTTCGTTCATCCTGCGAAGGAGTGATCAGTGCAACCAATACGGCAGTCTCTACCTGGGCCTCGGATATTACAAATTCTTTCATTTTCTACTCTTTATATGAAGTGACAAAGATAATCATTTATCAAAAAAAAACGGATGAAGCATCCCAACTTTGTAACAACCCGGAAAAGAGGGATGTTCCCGGCAAATTCTAATATTTTTTTAATACCACTTTAATAGGTCTCTAACACCCCTTACGCACCACTCTTACTACTTTTGCGGCCGGAAAACAATACTAATCAACAAAAATAGTACAGTTATGAAAAAAGAGCAGCCGCTTTATTCCTTCACATCCTCATCCTTACCGGATGTAAAAGCGGAGAAGAAAGGAACGAAGAAAAGATGTATGCTGTGAACGGAGATACCCTGATTATTCACTCCCCCGTAGTTATATCCGAAAAGATACGGCTCTCCTCTGTGGAAGAAACCCCTTACCGGAAAGAGGTCATAACAGCCGGAACCGTACAGGCTATTCCCACACAGTACGCTTATATAGCCTCTCCTTTCCCGGAAGGATTATGAAATCTTTTGTACGGCTGAGACAGAAGGTATCCGTTAACACCCCTCTTTTTGAGATCACCTCTCCCGACTTTACCACCGTACAGAAAGAGTTCTACCAGGCCCGTTCCGAATGGGAGCTCGCCCGGAAAGAGATGAAGAGGAAAGAAGACCTGCTGCACCACGGCGTAGGTTCCCAACGGGAGCTTGAAGAGGCAGCCAATGCGCTCAGTATTGCAGAACATGAGTATGAGAATGCCCGCGAAGCCATCCGGGTATTCCAGACGGATCCCGATAATATAAAACTCGGACAACCCCTGATTATCCGCTCTCCCATTGCCGGTGAGATCATAGAGAACGACATCATAACCGGCCAGTACATAACCAGCGAGGGCGATCCGGTAGCGGTTGTAGCCGATCTTTCTAAAGTATGGATCACTGCCCAGGTAAAAGAGAAAGATATCCGCTTTATTCACGTAGACGATGATATGGATATCTACATCTCTGCCCTGCCGGGAGAACCCATCAAAGGCAAAGTATTCCATATAGAAGATATGGTAGACGAAGATACCCGCTCTATCCGGGTACTCTCCATTTGTGACAACCGGGAGCAGCTCCTTAAACTGGGCATGTATGCAACCGTTCATTTTATCGACAAAGAAGAGAATACCCTTGTGATCCCCAAGAAAGCCCTGTTACAGGACGAGAACCACAGTTACGTATTTGTACGGTTGGAAGAGAACCAATACATCAAAAGACCGGTAGAGGTCGAAGTGAACCGGGGCGGTAAAGCCATTATTACGAGTGGCCTTACCTCCGGCGATGTAATTATCAGTGAAGGAGGATACTATTTTAAATAATTCCGGAAAACAACCCTGTTATAAAACCAGACATCAAACAACACAGGTATGAAAAAATTAATGCTACTGACCATACAGAAAAGGTGGGTAATGGCCGCCCTTTTCGTCCTGCTCTGCTTCTTCGGATACTACTCCTGGAAACAACTCTCCATTGAGGCCTATCCCGATATAGCCGACGTAACCTCGCAGGTAGTAACTCAGGTACCCGGGCTGGCCGCCGAAGAGGTAGAACAACAGATCACTATTCCCCTGGAGCGGGCCCTCAACGGTATGCCGGGCATGCATATCATGCGCAGCCAGAGTGCCTTCGGCCTCTCCATGATCACCATTGTATTTGAAGACGGTATAGAGGATTACTGGAGCCGCCAGCGGGTACAAGAACGTCTCAACGAGGTAGACCTTCCCTACGATGCCATGGCGGAGCTCGATCCGCTGACCTCTCCCATCGGAGAGATCTACCGCTACATCATAGAGAGCGATAATCACTCCATGCGCGAACTGACCGACCTGCAGGAGTGGGTAATCATCCCCAGGCTAAAAGAGGTATCCGGAGTAGTCGATGTCAGTAACTTCGGCGGTATTACTACTCAATACCAGGTAGAGATCGACCCGCAGAAACTGGAACAATACAACATTGCCCTGGACGAAGTGATCGAAGCTATTGAGAATAACAACTCCAACGTAGGAGGAAGCGTCATGAACCGAGGAGATCTCGGATATATAGTACGGGGTATCGGACAGATCGCCTCTCTGGAAGACCTGGGTAAGATCGTCGTAACCTCCGAAAAAGGAGTACCCATCTTCCTCAGTGATATTGGTAAACTGAAATACGGCAACCTGGAACGAAAAGGTATATTCGGCTATTCAGATCGAAACCGTGAATATCCGGAAAGCATCCAGGGGATTGTCCTGCTGCTTAAACACGAGAATCCCTCCAAAGTACTGGATGGTATCCATGAAGCAGTCAACGAACTGAATAACGAGATACTACCCGAAGGGGTTCACATCCATGCCTTCCTGGATCGTACCGAACTGGTAAATACCACCTTGCATACCGTATCACGCACCCTACTGGAAGGTATGGCCCTCGTTATCGTGGTACTGATCATCTTTATCGGCAACTGGTGCGGCGCTGTACTGGTAGCCCTTACCATCCCGGTATCCATGCTGATCGCCTTTATTCTGATGCGTTTTACTGATATACCTGCCAACTTGCTTTCATTGGGAGCGATTGACTTCGGTATTATTGTAGACGGAGCAATCGTAATGATGGAAACCATCCTCAAAAAGCGGGAAGACCATCCTGACGAAGTTTTCGAAGAGAGTTCCATCGTAAAAAGAGTATCACAGGTGGGCAAACCGATCCTGTTCGGAACTATTATTATCATTACCGCCTACCTGCCGCTTTTCGCATTCGAACGCGTAGAACGGAAACTCTTTACACCGATGGCTTTTACCCTGAGTTACGCCATGCTGGGCGCCCTGTTGATCGCCCTGTTACTGATACCGGGACTCGGATATGCCCTCTACCGCAAACCACGGAAAATATACTACAACCGCTGGCTGGAAAAACTAACCGTAGGCTACGGAAAGCTGATAGCCCGCATTATGCAACAACCTAAAAAGATGGTCATGCCGGTACTTTTTATCTTCCTAGGAGCAGCAGGACTCACCTGGCTGGTAGGAAAAGACTTCCTTCCCGAACTCGACGAAGGATCTATCTGGTTACAGGTAACCCTGCCACCGGATATCTCCATCGAAAAATCCAGGGAGATGTCGGATACACTGCGCATGCGCACCATGAAATATCCGGAAGTGACCTACGTAGCCGTACAGGCCGGACGGAACGACGACGGTACCGACCCCTTTACTCCCTCCCACTTCGAAGTATCAGTAGGTATCAAACCTTATAAAGAGTGGCCACGCAGAAAGCGGAAACAGGACCTAATCGAAGAACTGGCAGCCGAATACGCCTCTATACCCGGATACTCAGTAGGGTTCAGCCAGCCCATGATCGACGGTGTAATGGACAAAATATCCGGTGCACACAGTGAACTGGTAGTTAAAGTATACGGAGACAACTTCCGGGAAACACGACGCATTGCCGAAGCGATAGTACAGGTACTCGAAACCGTACCCGGAGCCGTAGACCTCGGCATTGACCAGGAACCTCCCCTGCCACAACTCCAGATACACATGGACCGGGATGCCATTGCCCGGTACGGACTCAATGTATCGGATGTGAGTGACTTGATCGAGATTGCCATCGGAGGAAAAGCTATCTCACAGATCTACCAGGGAAGCCGTGTATACGATATCACCTGTAAGTACAAAGAAGATTCGAGAGATACACCCGAAAAAATCGCTGCCCTGATGCTGACCTCTGCGACCGGAGCTAAAATCCCCCTTTCACAGGTAGCTGACATACGCCTGAGTACCGGAGAGAGTACCATTACCCGTGAGATGAACAAAAGACATCTTACCGTAAAACTGAACCTGCGCGGAAGAGACCTGGCTTCTTTCCTGAAAGAGGCACAAGCCACCATTGAAAAAGAGGTAGAATACGACCACTCCCTTTACCTGGTAAAATGTGGTGGCCAGTTTGAGAACCAGAACCGGGCTTACTCCAGGTTAGCTATGATCATCCCCTGGCACTGGGTATTACGTTAATTCTGCTCTACGGAGCTTTCGGTAAATTCCGCCAGGCAGGACTCGTACTGGTCATTATCCCCTTAGCTATATTCGGAGGAATGCTCGCCCTGAATGTACGTGGAATGATACTCAATGTATCATCGGCCGTAGGATTCATTGCTCTTTTCGGGCTCGCGATCCAGAACGGGGTCATTATGATTTCCCACATCAACGGACTCCGGGAAGGAGGCCGCTCGCTGTATGAAGCTGTAACCCGCGGAGCTACCCACCGCTTCCGCCCGGTACTGATGACAGCCACTACCAGCATCCTGGGACTTTTGCCCGCTTCACTGGCTATCGGGATCGGTTCCGACGTACAACGTTCCCTGGCAACCGTGATCGTGTATGGGCTGATGTTCTCCACCATTATCACTCTCTTTATCCTCCCTGCATTCTACTACATAGTAGAGGCCCATATGGGAAAAAAGAACTCTGTAAATGAATAAACAAATGAAAAAGATAGTACTATTTATAACCTGTCTGGCCGCTATCACCACAGCCCGGTCGCAAATAGCTCCCACCGACACGATGACCATTAGCTACAAAACCTATATGGAGATTGTCGCCAGGGAGAACCTCACCTGGATGGCCGAAAAATACAATGTGCAGATCGCCGACGCCGAAGCACGCAGCGAAAAAGTATTTGTCGATCCGGAACTCGCCTTCGAAGGAACCGAAGAAGAACTCTCCGTAGCACTGGAATTTACCCTGGAGATGGGCAAACGGCGTGCCCGGGTACTGGTAGCCTGCAGCGAAGCCAAACTGGAACGCCTTGCCTTCGACTACTTCTGCCTGGAACTACGCGCCGAAGCAACCGACGCCTTTCTGGAAGCTCTGCTGCAAAGACAACTGCTGGAAGTAAAAAGAAACTCTTACCAGCAGATGTACCGCCTGAGCCAGTCGGACAGCATCCGGCTAAGCCTGGGAGAGATTGATGAGAACGAAGCCCGGTAATCTCGCCTGGAAGCCGTTACCCTGCTGAACGAAGTATATGGTCAGGAAGCAGAATACTATTCCGCCCTGACTACCCTCCGGGAATTTATTGGAAAAGAGATCAACCAGGCCGTTGTCCCTGCACTCAATAGCGAATTACCCCGGATAGAGTACCGACTCTCCGATCTTATCGAAACGGCCCTACTCAACCGGACCGATCTGACCGCCGCGATCAAAGGTGTAGAAGTGGCAGGTAACCGGTTGAAGCTGGCCCGGGCAGAGCGTAGAATGGATATGGGCCTTTTTGTGGGATATGAAAAAGAGTGGAAAGGAGTACTCCCCAAAGACAACCACATTCTCAAAGGAGGCGTCGCCATTCCGCTGAAATTCTCCAACCGTAACAAAGGTACCCTGCAAGCCGCCCGCTACGGCATTCAGCAAAGCGAAGTACAACTACGGGAAGCCGAACTACAGATCCGTACCGAAGTGACCCAGGCCTATTACCAATACGAAGCCACCCGCCGCCAGTTGGAGCAATACCGGGCCGGCATGCTGGAAGATTCGGATAAACTGATAGACGGTGTGGTTTATATGTATCAGCGTGGAGAGACCAGCATCCTGGATGTACTGATCGCCCAGCGTACCTATAACGAAATACAGGAAGAGTATTTGTAGACCCTGAAAGAATACGCCTCTTCACTGGTAGAGTTACAGAGGGTTTCCGGCGTATGGGAGCTCAGTTTCTGAAATGCAAAGAGACCACTTTTTTAATAAATGGACTATAAGGTTAAACCGTCAGTTTCCCGGAGACTGGCGGTTTTTTTAGTGAGATCTCCCAAGATGACTGTATTTCCGCTGATTTAGCTTCGTTGACCGTTAGCTTCATAACCCTTGTGGTCGCCGGCTTCACAGCCGGTGACTCTTTACCTTGCGGCTTCATAGCCGCTTCTGTACCGTGCAGGGGCTATAAAACCACTCCATAGACTAATAGCAATTCTGCACAGAATCTAAAACAACGATTCCCCCTCTCTATACGGCTCTAATACAGAACAATCTGCCGGAGATCTCTTCAGGAAATCACTATTCACCCGGTAAGCATCCATTAACTCTGCTTCCAACGGCTTCATCAGGGCTTTCACCTCCTTTTCCGAAAGAGCAGGATCCAGCCACCGCTCCTCATCCTCTGTTTTCAAGATCAACGGTATGCGATTAGGATTCTTTCCACCATTATGTATATAACCCGTCAGTTCATTGGCAGGAGTGGTGATCAGTGCAAAAGTTTTAATATCCTCACCTGTTTCCGGATGCTGCCAGATATCATAGACACCTCCCATAGAGAAGACGGGCAGGTCTTTGACAAAAATATAGTAAGGGATCTTGCTCTTTCCCTCGTGCCGCCACTCAAAATAGCCGGTAGAAGGGATCAGGCAACGATGCCTCCGGGCAGCGTGGCGAAAAGAGGGTAGCGTAAAAAGAGTCTCCGCCCGGGCGTTATAAGTTCATTTGCGGATAGTATGGGCCCGTTCTATAGCCTCCTGCCGCTCCACTTCACTGTTATCTTTCGGTTTTACCCAGAAAGGAATCAACCCCCATTGCGCCATCTCAATTTCCTCACTGCCGGTCACAATGGGATAAAGCGGATTCTGAAAAGCGTTAACACGGTACTGCTCCTCCAGCAGAATATCCTCCGCCAGTTCAATCACATCGGTTTTACGACTATAGCGGGTAGCCAGTTCCCTGTTTTTCTTTGAAAGAGAATTATAAAAACACATTTTCGGAATTTGTTTGTTATGTACTATAGAATGTATAACAAATGTACAAAGATAAAGTTAAGAATTGCCTGCCGGAAAAGCATTTTACGGAAAAGCAATCGTATATTTACACACCGAATAATTAATAAAGAGTATGAAAAGAGCTGTTATAATGGGAGCCACCTCCGGTATCGGAAAAGAGGTAGCCCGGATATTACTGAAAAAAGGCTGGATGCTGGGAGTAGCCGGAAGACGGATTGAGGAACTAAAAGCCCTGAAAGAGCTGGCACCAGACCAGATAGAGACAGAGGTGATCGATGTAACCGATGAAAATGCACCGGAGATGTTAAATCACCTGATCGAAAAAATGGGAGGTATTGATATCTATTTCCACAGTTCGAGCATTGGTAAACAGAACCCGGAACTCGAAGAAAAGATCGAGATCGATACCCTGCGTACCAATGGTGAAGGATTTACCCGGATGGTAACGGCAGCCTACTGTTATTTCCGTACCCAGGGAGAAGGTCATATCGCCATGATCAGTTCCATTGCCGGAACCAAAGGATTGGGAGCGGCTCCTGCCTATTCAGCAACCAAACATTTCCAGAACACCTACATACAGGCGCTCTCACAGCTTTCCCACATGGAAAAAGCGCATATTACCTTTACCGATGTTCGTCCGGGATTTGTAAAGACCGACCTGCTAAAAGACGGCAACTATCCCATGTTAATGCAGCCTGGAAAAGTTGCCAAAAGCATTGTAAAGGCACTCTATCACAAAAAACGGGTAAAGATCATCGATAACCGGTATGCCGTACTTGTCTTTTTCTGGAAAATGATCCCCGGCTTTATCTGGGAAAGATTGCCTATACGTGCCAGATAAAAACATCATCACAACTTATAAAACAGACATATAGGTAACCAGCTATAGAGAACATTCTGAAAAAATCT